>CAZIGM010000001.1:0-70185 GCA_964538675.1 uncultured Bacillaceae bacterium
TTCCCGCTATTATATCTTGTACTTCAACATTAGGTACTCCAACTCCGTTATAAGTTACTTTACTACTATCGTAGCACCAACTGACATTGTTTTATTAAAAGTAGTTTTACCATTATATATAGATACCTTATTAGAACCTATATCATCATAATAATAGTCATGAAGAAATTCCAACCAATAATCTCCTGATTCCAAACCATTAATTGAATATTTTCCATATTTTCCATTCATATCTGTAGCAGCTGAATAACTAGTTTCAATAACATTAACCGTAACTTCAGAAATAGGCTGACCATCAATATATTTATGTATTAAAATTATTAAAAAGGTAGAATATTATAACTATGCTTGAATTTTTTTTAATTATATCCAAATAGATATTTAATATGTGAATGAAAAATTTGATATTTAAAATCAAAAAAAAGAGGAGCCATAAAGGCTTCCTCTCTTTTCTAATAACTGTTTGTTATAACTAACTTAAATTAATGAGTAACAGTTATAGTTCCGCTAGTACCTAAAACATTAGCAGGAACAGTAGTATCTGTAATATTATTAGTAGTTAAAACTTTAACAGTAACTACATCAGTTAAGTTCGCTACAGCAGTAGTAAATGTTATTGTATAAGTATTACCAGCTTTAAGAGCAACACCAGTAACAACATTATTAACACCATTTACATATACTTCAAAGTCAGCTGTTCCATCTGCTGCATTTGCAACTGCTTCAGAGAAAGTTACATCAATAGTTAAATCAGTAGCTAAAACAGCTGTTGTTATAGTTGGTTTAACGTTTTCTTTAAATGTTTGTTGAGTTGTGCTTGAAAGCATAACATTTCCAGCAGCATCAGCAGCATTTTGAATTGTTAAATTACGTAAACCAGTAACTGAAATTGCATTTGGCTTAAGCGTTAATTCAACAATATTTGCTGCACCAGCAAATATTGCGCTGTCAAATACTGGAACACCTTCTACAAGGTAGTTATTAACATTTAATGCACTAGCTGGGTTCATAGCTTCACTATAAGTAATAATTACTTTATCTGTTACAGCTTGAACTGAAGTTACTGTACTTGTAGGTAATGTAGTATCACCTAATGTACCAAGAGCAAAAGTTGTAGAAGCTGCAACTGATGCATTAGCTGAAGAATCAAGAGCCTGACCTGCACCTATAGTAAGTGTATAAGTACCAGCAAGTTGACCTGTAAGATTTATTTTAATTGAATCAGACACTCCATCACCATCTGGGTCATATAAAGTTGTATTACTTGCTCCACCAGCAATAGCAGCTGGATTAGTGATAGAGTTAACATCAACATAAGTTCCTGCAATAGCATTGTCAACTGCAGTAATATTTTCGCTATATTTAACAACTAAATATTGAACACCTAAAATAGTTACTATTTCATGACTTACATATGTTGGGTCTGTAGTATCAGCAACTAATTGTACTAGTTGACTCCATGCAAGACCTGCATTAGTACTTAAGTCAGTATATCCAGCATTTACTCCCACTGTTACTATACCAGATGTTGCTGCACCAAGAACTACATTGTACTTAGTTGCATCATTAGCGTCTACAGTTACTGTACCAGCAGGAAGTGTAGTTGTAACATCTGTTCCACCAAGAGTTACTGTTGGAGCAGCACTTAATGCTTCACTAAATGTAATAGAAAACTGAGTAGTACTTTGTAAAGTTATACCAGTAACTGTTGGAGCTACACTATCTACAACACTATTAACAATTGTTAAAGTTGTTGGATTTGGATTAATCAAATTACCAGGATAATCTTTTAATCCTACCATTGTAAGAGTATAATTTACGTCAGCTGTAAAACCAGTAATATTCATTGTAAATGATTTCTCATCTGCAGCTGGTGTAATTGCAGGTGTTGCAATAACAGCACCATTATTATCCCTCACAACTCCAGCGAAAGCTGTCGTTGCTGTATCAATAGGCTCAGAGAATGTTACAGTAACTGAACCATTTACAGGATATGTTACAGATTGAACAGTAGGTCTTACAGTATCAGTTAAAGAAATAACAGCAGAATAAGCATCTGCAGCATTTCCATCTACATCTGTTACTGCATTTGTAACAGTTACAGCATAACTACCATTTACAAATTCACCAACAGCTGGTGTAACTGTTAAAACTTTACCATCATCACTTAAACTAGCAGCTGCTGCTGCAGAAGTAATTGCTGGAGCTGTACCAATTGCAGTAAAAGTAGTGTTTAATAATAAATTAGCACCACTTACAACAGTTGTAGCATCCACAGCTTTGTTAAATGTAATTTGAACAGTTCTACCATTAACTCCACTTACCCCTGAAACTTCTAAATTAGCAGGAGTTGGATTGTTGTATTGATAAGAATTGTAAGATTGAACAACAAGATCTCCATAGTTAGCATTAGCTTTTGCATCAGCACCAGCTACTGTTAAACCTTGAGCAACTGCAACATCCATATGACCTGCTGGCCATGTTTTACTAGTGTCTACTAGACCTTCTAATCCCATAGAACGAACTATTACAGTCAATAATTCACCAGTTGTTACAGTACCTGTTGCGTCGAATCCAGCTTCGCCTTTACCTTGCATTAAACCTGCAGTATAAGCTGCTTGAATCCAACCTTGTTCAAATCCCCATACACCTGTTTTGTAATCATCAGCAAATGCTGCGATTTCAACACCTGGTGTAGGTGCTAAACCTTGTAATTGAACAGCGATTTTTGCTAACATTTGACGTGACATTTCACTATCCACAGCTAGCATGTTACCATTAGCATCACCTGATATAACTCCTGCAGCTTTTAACTCATCAAACTTTTGTTGAGTAGTTAAGTCCGCAGCGAAAGCAGGTGCAGCCATAGTGAAAATAAGTGCTAAAACTAATAATGTATTTAAGACTTTTTTCATAACCTTTGTTTCTCCTCCTCTAATATTGTTTTGGTGAGAGTTATTTTTTATGTAGCTCTGTCCTCTCATCAATCTCACCCCCTCTCCTGAGTTGAGCAATCATATCTTTTTATTTAATTCTACAGCTATTAACTGTAGAAACTTAAAAACATCAAAATAGAAAAACCTAATTCAATTCATTATATAATGAGATAGTTTCTTCCGTAAAGGGTAGATTTTCCTATTGTCCTCATTAACAATTATTCAGGTCTCTCTACTAAATAAAAAATCAAAGGTAATACTTAAAAATTGTGTACAAGCTTTTTTATGATTATATATATTACCTGTTATGTAGAATTAGACGTATTTTTTTTCAAAAAGTTTCGTTTTTGTTGCAATTGTCTGGTTATTTTTGAGAAAGTAGTTTACTAGCTATTAATCTATATAACAACAAGTTATTCTATCATAAAGTCTAGCGTTTTTATATAAAAATTGTGACATTTATGAAAATAAATTAGGAAAATAAATTATTATCTTCCATTCTTAAAGCTCGAACAATCTTATAATGAATGAACTCATAAATATTCTAATTCTCATAACTCGCTTTGCTCAAACAAATGAGAATTTTAACTAATATTTATTCGTTCTTTTTATTCTATACTCACAAAAATCATTTCAGATAATAATTTATTTTTGGTATAGTGAGATTTGGTTATCTTCAATTCTTAATGCTCAGACAATTTTTATATGTATGAACTCGTATGCCTTTAAATGTTATTAAATGAGAATTTATTACTAGATTAGATTTGTGTTAAAATAGCTGTAAGTGAGGTGGAATAAATGCTATTAAGGTATCTTACTGTAAATGGTGAAGGTACAAGTTCTACTATTGTTAAGAAATCGGAGTTTATTGCTTATGTTAAACACGTTACTAGTGAGAGAGAAGCTAATGAATTTATTGAATCTATTAAAAAGAAGCATTGGAATGCTACTCATAATTGCTATGCATATATAATTGGTGAACATGACAAAATTCAAAAAGCTAGTGATGATGGTGAACCTAGTGGTACTGCTGGTAAACCAATATTAGAGTTATTTAAAAAGATGGGTCTAAAAGAGACTGTTGTTGTAGTAACCCGTTACTTCGGAGGAGTAATGCTTGGAGCAGGTGGATTAATCAGGGCATATGGGACTGCTGCAAAAGAGGGAATACTAGCAACAGGTATAATAGAAAGGATTTTATTTAGCAAAATTGATGTAACGATAGATTACACTTGGTATGGTAAGCTTGAAAATGAAATGAATAGTAGGGATTATACAATCTATGAGACTAATTTCTTGGATAATGTTACAGCTACAATATTGGTAGAGTATGGTGGGGAAGAGCAGTTTAAAAAACTGATTATGAATATAACTAATGGACAGGCTGATATTGTTGTTGGAGATAATGTTTATGTGGATAGAATTAAAAACTAAAGGAATGGGGACAGGTACCTGGTGTAAGTTTATTCTTTGTTGCTGGTATCTGTCCCCGTATAGAATTAAAGACTACTAATTGAAAGGGGACAGGTGCCTTCGGCATCTTTCCCCATACCGATTGGTGCCTGTTGAAGCAACCATTAGCGGCTTTTGATTACTTTCCAAAGGAAGATTGGTAGATTGATTGATCTTTTAATACGGCTTGGTTGTTTGATTAAACGATAAAGCCATTCTAGTCCAAGCTTTTGCATCCAGACTGGAGCACGTCTAATATTACCTGTTAATACATCAAAAGTTCCACCTACACCCATAACTAACTGAACAGGAAGTCTATCAATATATCTAGAAATCCACTTTTCTTGGCTTGGTGAACCTAAGGCCACAAATAGATAATCTGGTTTAGCTTCATCAATCTTCTGAATTATCTTCTCATTATCTTCCTCGTAACCGTCTTGAATACCAGCTAACACGAGATTCGGATAACGTGATTTAACAGTTTCTGCTGCTTTATTAATAACCTCTGGTTTTGCCCCATAAAGAAAAACACTCTTCTTTTCTTGATCAGCTACTTCTAATAATTCCTCAAATAAACCAACTCCCGTTACTCGAGAGATATGAGGCAACCCTAATATCCTGCCAGCATATACTAACCCAATTCCATCAGCAATAAGTAAGGTAGCTTGGTTTTCGATGATAGAAGCTAGTTCTTCATCCTTCAATTCCTTCATTATTTTTTCTGGATTTTGTGCAATGACGAATTGTTTTTTTTCTATTCTAATATTTTGATCAAGATATTCTAAAGCAATCCCCATACTACATAAATGAACTGGCTTGTTTAAAATACGAACCTTTTGTAGTTCCATGTTTATCTCCTTATTTTGTGGGATAAAATTCCGCTTTGGTTAGATTGCGAAGTAATCGAAACCGTATTCTTTTACAAGTTCTTTGTTCCATAAGTGTTTTGTATCTATTAATATTGGATTATCTGTCATTTTTTCTTTTATTATCTTTATATCTAAATTATCAAAAGCTTTTTGTTTAGCTAATACTATTAGTGCATCTGCCTCATTAATTGCTGAATCTAATGAAGCTACTAGGTATTCACAATGTGAATATACTGCTGGATCAAAAGCTTTTACATTTGCACCTCTAGCTGTTAATAAACCACAGACATTATGTGCTGGACTAATCCGATCATCATTAGAGTAATCTTTCATTGCTAATCCTAAAACTGCAATTGTAGAATCAGATAATGTTTTTCCCTGTTTCTCTAGCTTGTTAGCTAAAATCTCAACTAATCTTTCTGGAATATCATCGTTAATATTTCTAGAAAGCTCTAATAGTGGAAGATTAATATTTAATTCCTCAAGCTTTGGACGTAAATAATAGAAAGCATTAGGTAGACAATAACCTCCTACGCCAGGTCCAGGAACTAATAGATTAACTCTTTTATGTGTATTGGCTATTTGAAATGTTTCTATTGTATCTATCTCTAATGCTTGGCAAAACTCTGCGAATTGGTTTGCCATTGCAATACTTACATCACGCGAAACGTTTTCAAAAACTTTTGCTGTTTCAACTATTTTTATATCATTTGCTTTATGAATCTCTGCTTTTGTGATTTTTTGTAATGATTCTTTTGCTTTCTCAAAGCTTATATCATTAATGCCAGCCAAGGCGGTAGGCATATTCTCAAATTCTTCAAAGGCTTTTCCTTCTGCAATTCTTTCGGAAGCGTAAGCGAGATAGAAATCTTCTCCTGCTTTTAATCCGCTTTCTCTTTCTAAAATTGGTTTTGCGATATTTTCTGTTGTACCTGGAACTACTGTACTACGAATTAGAACTGTATCGCCTTTTTTTAAACCCTTACCTAAGTCTAGCATGCAAGCATCAAAATAATCATAGATTGGAGTATTATCCTTTACTGGAAGTCCGACTGTTATTATATAAAAGTTAGATTCAGCAAAGGCTTTATTGTAATCTGTGGTTGGTTGAAATGTGCCTTTTGCTATTGCTTCTTGCAATATCTCTTGAACTGGCTTACATTGATATTGTTCTAAATGATATGTAATTCCATTGCTTAAATCTTCTATTAATGATGGATTAACATCAAGACCAATAACTTCATGACCACGCATGGCAAAGCTTAATGAAAGTGGTAAACCAACGAAGCCTAATCCGATTATTGTGATTTTAGTGTTGTTCATAAAATATCCCTTCCTTGATTAAATAATTAGAACAAATTATTAACTGAAATGACTTTTGTGAGTATAAAAAAAGGAACGAATAAATATTAGTTAAAAATTCTCATCTGTTTGAGCGAAGCGAGTTATGAGAATTGTAATATTTATGAGTTCATACATTATAAAATTGTTTGAGCATTAGGAATTGAAATTAATAATTTGTTTTCCCTATTAAGTTCCTTGCAATCTCAGCGTTTCTTAATGTTAGTTTTCTCATTTCTTGAACAGGTAGTTGTATCTGTTCACTTAATATATCTATATTATCTATCCAGCTTATTATGGATTGTATGAATTGTTCTTGTTGATTTTTTATTTCATCAATATTATAACTATAGGTTTTTAGTCCTATTCTCTCCATGAAATTCTCTACCTTGGGGTCATAGATTAAAGCATAAGACGGTGTATAAGAAACTGAGCCTAATATTAAGGCATGTAATCTCATTGCAATAATGCCATTCATTTCTTTAAGCATTGCTGCCATCTGTTCTGGTTCATAAGTACCTTTAATAATTATTGCACTCTCGTCCTTTATACTATCTAGTACATATTCATTGATTGGTTCATCTTGCCCATATTGAAACGGAAGAAAAATATATTGGATATTATTTCTCTCCTTTAAGAATGTAAGTGTATCGATGAACACTGATGTGAAGCTTTCATCTTTCCATGAACGAAGACATATCGCTATTTTTTGCTTACCATTATTAAAGTTAACACCTTCATTTTGTAATAACTCTTTACCGTCTGATATTATATTAAGCGCTAACGCTGGGTCTGCTGTAACCTCCATCTTAGGCCGATACACTCCAACTTCCTTCAACAACTCAAGCGAAGGTTGGTCGCGAAGTGTTATCGAAATAACCTTATTAGATATTAGCCTTACTAATCTCCTTGCTTTACTTGTTTGTAAAGGTCCAACGCCATGTGCATAATACATAACAGGAGTTCTAGCAATAAAAGCCATTATTACTCGACTTAACCAATAAGGTACTACACGACTGGAATGGTCTTGTAGTAATCCTCCGCCTCCTAAGATAAACAACTGACTTCTTCTTAATTGTTTATAAATATCTATAAGTCCTTTAAATCTTCTACCAGTATAGATACTATTAACATTGTGAAACTTTTTGGTCTGCTCTGGGTTGCGACTTAATACGGTTATTTCAGCAATACCTTGATGGTGAAGTGCTTCTATCATACCCTGTAATATTGCTTCATCTCCTGTATTGTTCGCTCCATAGTATCCGAGAATGGTTACTCCCTTTCTCATAAACTCACCTTTTTATCTTCTTTCTTGTTTTCATCTAAAACTTGCTTGTATACTTCAATTGTATTATCTACAAATCTATCTGCAGTAAAATGCTTCAATAAGGATTTATAACCATTCTCAGCTAATTTTGCCTCTAATTCTGGTTGAGCTAAGATTGCTTCGACTCTTGCCACAAATTGAACTATATCATCTACTGGTACTACATAACCATTATTAGCAAGCTTGACTATTTCTTGCATTCCACCTACCTCTGTAACTACTACAGGTGTATGTGCTGCCATTGCTTCTAATAGAGTGACACCAAATCCCTCCATTGTAGATGTAAGTAAAAATAAATCAGATTCAGTTAATAGCTCATAGATATCCTCTCGAAATCCTAAGAAATGAACTCTATCATCAATGTTTAAGGATTTTGATATTTCCTTAAGCTCTGTGAGTAAAGAGCCATCACCAACTATTAATCCATGATATTTAATATTGTTTTGTTTTAAGGTCGCAAAAATATCTAGCAACATCTTGTGATTCTTGACGCTTTCTAACCGTCCAATACTTATAAGAAGGGGTACATCTGACTCTATCCCTAACTCTTCTCGTATATATGGCGTAACTTCTTTATTTAAAGGAAAGTCTAATGAAAGACCATTATATACCATTTCGATGCGATTGCAAGAGATTCCATCACCTTCAAGTTCTTTTTTAAGTGCTTCCGATACAGCGATATATTTATTTGTTAATGGTCTAGTTAACTTATCTATACGATGATAAAATATTTTCTTTGCTCGATTAGAATAGTCATAATACATCGAGCTATGAACTGTAGTTATAACAGGCGTGTCATCGCCAATATTAGCTAGTCTGCCAATAAAGTTAGCCCTAAAGCCGTGTGTATGTATTATATGTGGCTTACTTTTTTTGATATATTTATTAAGTTGTTTTATAACACGAAGATCAAAGATATTTTTCATCGGAAATATTTTAACTGAAATATCGTGTTCTCTAGCTGTTTTGGCTATAATATCATCTGTTAAGCAGATTATTTCAACCTTGATTCCTTTGTTAAGTAGCTCTTTAGAAAGAGTTATTAGATGATTACGTGAACCACCTGTCTCGGTGCCGCCAATTATCTGCATTATCTTCATTAACTATCCTTACCTTTCTGATTTACTCTCCATACTAAGGCAAATAACATCCCAATAAAAGCATAGAAGGTAATAGCATTAGTTAATACTTCCCATATACTTGCAGTCACATTTTGTACTGACATAGTGATAATTACTCCAGATAACCCCAATGCATAAGCCCTATATTTATCTGACTCTGCCACTTTAAACATCTTTCGTGATAGTTGAAATAGAGCGAACAATAGCACGAATATACTAATAAGTCCGATAACCCCTATTTCTGCTCCTAGCTTTAGATAGTGATTATCTACCCATGTAGAAAATGGAATGTTATGTCTTAATGGTACTGAATCTCCATACATCCCTAATCCAACCCCGAAAATTGGATTTTCCTTTATTTTAATTAATGCATCTGTCCAAAACGCTAATCGTCCATATTCACTACTCATTTGATAATATTCCGGATCGAATAGATAAGCAAAACGAGCTACTACACTATCTGGCATAATGAATGGCAAAGCTACCAGTACTATTGGTAATGTTAATAACCATTTTTTATTCCAAACCCAGACAGCATATAAAACCATAAAGAAGAAAGCTATCCAACCGCCACGTGAAAATGTTAGTAATAAGGCTAAAAAAACTGGCAGTATAGCTATTAAATATATAATCTTATGTTTAAATTTCTTAGTTAATAGAAATAGGGCAACTAAGAATGATAATATCATATTGAGATATCCTGCTAAGGCATTAGGATTCGCGAAAATTGAAACTATTCTAAACTGATCTGCATCTTCTTTATGTACCCAACGAACACTTTCTATTTGAAAGATATATTGAACAATTCCTGCTATTGATATTAATACTGTACTAATAATTAAGATTTTCATAAAAGTATCTAAAATTTTCTCATCATCAAGTAAATACATTGTTAACAATAAAAAGAACATAGGTTGATATACTACGCGGACTACATCAAAGCTAACTTCAAGCGGTACAACATTGATAACAATTGAACCTATAGAAAATATTAATAGAAGCAAAAAGGGTCTTTTAACTGAATTAGGAATCAGCTTATAACGAAGCTCCCCTTTATACCGTTCTTCAAAATATAATACAACAATTATTGTTATTAGTAATAATTCATCCCAAACACTACCAACTACTGAAGGTAATGTAACTCTGATTACAAAATCAAACCAAGGGAATAAAGCTAACACCCATAATAGGCGACGCGAATTAATCATAATACCACTCCTACCACTAGTCAAAACTGTCTAATGTATTCTAAGTCCTTCTGACCATTTTCTTTAATCTTTCTTTTAGCCACTTAACCTCTTCAGTATCCATGCGCAAAGTTAAATATATATAAATAATGCCTCCAATTGTTAGGCTTAATAATGTACGAAGCCATAGTTCAATACCTAATGGCTCTGACCACACTAAATTTAGTGCTTTATAACATAGCCAAGTAATCAATGTAAATATTATAGCGTTTCTATAAATTCTAATCCAGATACCTTTTTCTTTATTATCACTTAATCGACCTATTTTCTTTATTAACTTATGTCTTATTCGTACATAACCAAGAATTGCTGATATAGAGGTCGAACCAGCTACTGCTATCAAACCAAACCTAGGCACAAAGATTATCATAAGCGTTATATTAATTGCAACTAAAAACACACTATTTATCACTGGTGTCCATGTATCTTGTAATGAATATAATGCTCTAGTAATAATATCACGCATCGAAAATGGCAAAATTATAAATGTATAAAATACTAAAGCTATGCTAGTATTCTCTAACGCATTTACACCAAATTCTCCTCTTTGATATATTATTGCAATTATTGGTTCCGCCAAAACTATGTATACACCCATTACAGGTAACAAAAGTATTCCCAATAATCTATAGCTTCGCGCTAATATGTTTTTAGCTCCTGCCATATTATCCTTACTTATATTATCTGCTATTAAAGGAAATAGTGGTAACACCATTGCGCCAACAAAAATGCTTAATGGAAGCTGTGTCACACGAAAGGCATAATTAAGAGCAGCTAAATTCCCTTCCGGAAGCGTCGATGCCATCATCTTATCTACTATTGCATTTATTTGAAATACTCCAATGCTTATTAAGAATGGAAAGATAAGTGCCCCAAAACGTTTTATATCATCATTAAATGATATTTTAAAATTAAATCTTATCCCTTTTTTTATAATAACAATAAGTAATAGAATTAACTGACACAGTATACCGATTGTATAACCAATTATTAAGCTATAAACACCATATTGATCAGAAAATAAGATGAGTGCAATTATTATACCTAAGCTATACAGAGCAGGACCTAGGCTAGGTGTTAAAAAATGATGATATGCATTAAGTATTGATGAAGATAGGCTAATTAAACTTATTGCAACAAGTGCTGGAATAACTATTTTAAATAGCTCTATAGTATATAGCTTAGCTTCTTCACTAAAACCAAATACATAGAAATCAACAAATGGCTCAATAAATATATAGAGCAATACTGTTAATAAAAGCATAGCTAATGATGTAAGAGAAAACATACTACTAATAAGCTTTTTAAGCCTAACCGTTTCATCTTGATTGCGCAGTTTAATAATCATAGGTATTAAAACAGCAGATATTGCACCACTAGTAATAGTTAATATAATGGTTGGTATAGTATATACAGCTACAAATATATCTGCTTGTTGACTAGTACCAAACTCTGCAGCAATTAATATTTCTCTAAAGAAGCTTATTAGCTTTGTAAAAAAAGTTACCCCCATTAAAAGGATAGTTGCACTAACAATTTTATTAGCTTGTGACATTTATTTTCTTCTCCCTAACTTGTCCAGCTTCTATATACTTAACCGCTAATTCCCATCTTGTATCCCAAGAATTCTCTTTACCTATTTTCTGCCTTTCCTTAATCCGTTCATCACTCTTTTCATCTGGTGCTAAAGTTTTATTTATTGCTTCTATCATTTCCTGTTCATTATGTATAATCTCAATAACCTCATTATAAGTTATAACCTCTTTTAATGCTGTAGAAACAACCGGTTTACCCGCTGAAAGATACTCATACATTTTAATTGGATTAACGCTATCTGTTAATTTATTTATTTTAAATGGAATTAAACAGGTAGCAAAAAAACTAATATATGACGGTAATTCTTGATATCTTTTAGCTCCCAGTAATTTTACATTTGGTAATGCCTTTAATATCTCAACATTAGTAGCAATCGGTCCAATAAGAATAAAATTAACGTCTTGCATCTGTTTAGCAACATTAGCAATCAATGATATATCAATCCAATCACTAATCCCACCAACAAATCCAACAATCGGTTTATTAATTCCAACTAAATCTATTGGAATATCTTTATCTTCTTTGCTTGCCTTTGCAAAATGCTTATAATCAGCACCATTAGGAATCAGATGAAAATTATCACTCCAACCCTCTCGCTCATCAATTAACTGTTTTGCAGTAGCGAAAGTTACATCTGCTTTTTCCATTAATTCCTTCTCCATTTGATAAACGGTATGAGAATTAATTAAACCAGTAAATGAAGCGTGGTCATCAACACAATCATAAATAACTCTATCAAATTCTATCAAGCCTAGCAAATCAATCACATTTGGCAAAAATGAATATAAATCAATAGTAGATGCTTTAAAATTCTTGATAGCTTTTTTTATAGAAAAAGATATCATCCTTTGATTTATTTTGTTAATTACTCGATATTTATTTGTAAATGGCAAAATTGGTGGAGGAGACAATAGATATATGTTTTCCTCTACCAACCTTAAGCCTTTAAACCAATTTTTCCAACGTATTAACATTTTTTTATTTTTGATTGGTGATATTAATGATGCTGGTGGTTCTAAATAAATTACAGTCCACCCAGTTTTAGCACTTCTTTTCATAAAATGATGTGGTCTATGCTGGATTCCGTCCCATTCACCAGCTGAAACTGTAAGCATTAATTTATTTATAGTCACGGGATTTCTATCCCCCTTCAGACAATATAAAATTTTTCATTTCTGCGTTACTGCTTAAATCTTTACTCACTTACCTTTAGTAAGCTCCGTTCCTTCGATTCTAGCGTGCCTTGAACTAATGGGAGACGTGGGGACGTTTCTTCTGTCTCCTTTTTTTGGGAGACAAGGGAAACGTCCCCACGTCTCCTTCTTATGGCATTGGATTTTCATAGCTTTTCAAAAATATTCTAATAGCTTCTCTATCCTCTTCAGTATAGAAGTAATACCATAAATTATCTATCTCAGAACGTGCCGCTTCTCCGCCCAATGTCATTGAATGCCAATCATTTTTTGAAAAACTACTATATTTCTTGGCAATCGATAATAGCTCCTCAGTAGCTAAATCAGTTTTAATATGTTCCCCTAATATATCAAACATATCAGGAGCTTTAAGAAATGCGGATAAGCTTGTTGCTTTTTCCCCTAAAGCCTCAATTGCCTCTTGTTGACGCTTAATTCTACCTAGATCTCCATCGCTATCATTTCGAAATCTTACATAATCTAAAAGTGTTTCCCCGTCCAGTTGTTGCACTCCTGGATAAAGATCTATATATACATCATTCCCTGAATAAAACATCCTCTTAGGAACATCTACTTCAATTCCGCCTAACTCATCAACTATTCTCTCAAATGCTATAAAATCAATCACAACATAATTATCTATCTCAATATCAAAATTATTTTCTAATGTCTCGGTTAATAGAGGTACCCCTCCATAAGCAGTCGCATGATTAAGCTTTGTATAACCATAACCTTCAATATTAACATATGTGTCTCGTGGAAATGATACAGCAGCTATCTGCTTAGTATTAGTATTTAATGTTGCAACCATTATTGTATCAGACCTTGTGCTATCTATATCATATCCTCCTCTTGAATCAACGCCTAAAGCTAAAACAGTTATCGGCTCATCAAAAGAGCTTGTTATTAAATCAACAAACCCAATTGGATTAGATTTTCCATCTTTATTTATATTATTTCCGAGGTCATTAATCAAATATAATAAGTAACCACCAAATATAGCTGTTATTCCCATTAATGCAATTATAATTGAAATTATTATTTTATTTTTCTTCACTAACGTCATTCCTTGTTTGTTTTTATATTTAACCTTTAAAATAAGGGTTATTTACTAGATTCTGAATTCTACTACCTATCGATATAAAGAAGCAGGTAATTGGTTTTTTTGTCTCTCCTATTACACCAGTCCATTCTATACCAATTAAAGTTAATAGAGTCAAAGAAATTATAATTAAAAGTCCTACCCAAAAAGATGCTTGGGATAAGAATATTGCTGCTAAACCAAATAATATACTAATTCCATATATAAGGAGCACTGTCTTTCGATGAGAAAATCCCATCTCATGTAGACAATGATGTAGATGTCCTTTATCAGCATCAGTTATCGGTGTTTTTAATCTAAAACGCCTAATAATAGCAAAGATAGTATCAAATATAGGTACTGCCAATATAACGATTGGGAATAGAAAAGATACTACCGCAACATTTTTAAAACCTAATATTGACAATGTAGCTAAGAAAAAACCAAGATAAAGCGATCCTGAATCTCCTAAAAATATCTTTGCTGGATAAAAATTAAACACAAGAAATCCCAATGATGCGCCTAATAAAATTAAAGTAATTGTCATGACAAGAGTATTTCCCATACTTAAGGACATAATGAATATTGTTGCTAGAGATATTGAAGATACTCCAGTTGCTAAACCATCCAGACCATCTATTAGATTTAATGCATTTGTTATACCAACTATCCATAAAATTGTGATAAGATAACTCCAACCACCAAGATATATTACTTTATCTGACATAGGAACATTTATAAATTCTATATTAATTCCACCAAAGATTACAATAGAAGCAGCAATAACTTGGAATAATAACTTGATTTTTGCTGACAATGGCTTAATATCGTCTATTATCCCTAAAGTAATAATTACTAAACTTCCAAGCATAATCCAAAGTAGTGGTTCAGATTTAATATCTGAAAATATAAACATACCGATGGTAGATGAAATAAATATTGCTAATCCACCAAGACGCGGCATGACTTTAGAATGAACTTTTCTCTCATTAGGATGGTCAACTGCATTTATTTTTAATGCTATTTTTTTTATTATCGGAGTTAAAACTAATGATAAAACAAGTGGAATTCCAAATATGAAGAACCAAGACATAAAATCCCCTTCTTTTTCTTTCTTAAATTATTTACTAGCGTAAATTCAAATTTGATTGTATTATAAAAAACATAAAAAGGACAAGAACTTTTTTTATTTAAATCTACATGGAAGGAATTTAATTATGAAAAAAGCTTTATTTATTACTGGAATAATTGCTGTTTTTGCATTTTATGTTGGGATGGCAATACAAAATGATCATCCCATGGACCAATTATATGACTCTGCTATCGAAAAAATTAATGAAACTCATGTTGTTAATTTTAAATCAGGCTTTGTTGTCAAAGTATATAATGAAGATGAAGAACTAATAGATGAGTGGCAGATGAAACGTCAAGGAATTTATGATGCTTGGAGTGATTTTCTTCATTATAAAAATGTAATTCAATTCGAATATGATCAAGATGATATTGAAAACAAAGAAGAAGATACGTCATTATCCTTCGATCCTACTGGTAATATGATCACGCTACCCATCAAAGAAGCTTATTTTGGCAATAAAATGTTTTTTTCATTTGATAGAGATAGCCAAACTTGGTCTTATCAGCAAAAGGATGAATTTGGCTTGCTAGAGCTTTTACCACTCGACGCCGAATTATTAAACCGCTATGCTGATCTATATGATACAGACAATCGCGGAAAATTCGTTGTATTCTTCTTTTCAGTAGACACTGATTACTTAACAAAAAATTTTCCCAATATTCTAGAATCAGATAATCTGGATTTTCCTTATAAATTTAATGATGGTATCATTAAGATGCTAGTCTACCCTGATACAATGTTACCAAGGAGAATATATTCAATCTACTTAATAGAAAATTTAGAAACTCATGAAGTATATGAATACAACCTTGATACTTATTTTAGTGAAAATGAGGATTTTCCAGATAATAATCCTGAAATACCTTATGAAATCCTTCAATTTAAGTAATAACTACTTTAAAAGAGTCATGTTTTGTGACTCTTTTTCTTATTCCCAGTATTGCCACTTTACTTATAATTAGACGTTCATAGTAGCGTTTGGTTGCACTATTACTTTATCGCAAACATGATTTCTCCACTAGCTACTAACTTATCTCCAACTCTTGCTGTAGCTTTCCCCTTGCCCATTGGTCCTTTAATCTTTGTTACTTCTACAGTTAAAGTTAAAGTGTCTCCTGGTTTTACCTGTTCTTTAAATCGGAAATTATCTATACCTGTGAAAAAAGCTAATTTTCCCTTGTTTTCCTCTTTTACTAACATAGCTACTGCTCCAACCTGTGCTAAAGCTTCAACAATTAGTACCCCAGGCATTACAGGATATTCAGGAAAGTGTCCTTGGAAAAACGGTTCATTAACTGTTACATTTTTAATTCCAACTGCTTTTTGTCCTTCTTCAAGCTCGGTAATTTTGTCTACTAATAAAAATGGATATCTATGCGGTATTACATTTTTGATTTCATTAATATCTAACATATATCATTTCTCCTTTAATTCATTGGTTTTAAAGAATTCTTACTTATTCTATCACAAGATAAAGCTAAGAAACAGAAAAAACAAGGGGACGGTTCTTTTGCTTCCTTTTGCTTCCTTTTGTTTCCGCAAAGGAAATAAGAGATATGCTCTATGTCTTGGTGGTCTTGTTAATTCTACTTTTCTTTGCGAATAAAATTTATTTATATGTAGAAAATATGTTAATACAATAAAATTCTTAAAAAATATAAGAATAAAAAAATAGAAACAGAGGATGGAGAAAAACATTATGAAATCATTTAAATATTACAACTTAATAAAGGATGGAGATAATCACGTTCTAATACTAAGTTTAAATGAGTTTAATGAGGAATTCTCTCATGAAGTTAATAGAGATGAGACAATTGACAAGAACTTAGTTGAAGATATTAAAACCTTTGTTAAAAATAAGTTTCCTAATATTAAAATATCTCTAGCAAAAGTTATGATTGGTACAACAGTAATTTTTACAGTTCCTCTTGGTGGTATTGCCATAGCTGAATCTAATTATACTGTTCAATCGGGGGATACTCTTTGGAAAATCGCTAATCGATTAGGAGTTACCGTAGATAAACTAAAAAATTATAATAATCTATCCTCTGATACTATTTATATAGGACAAAACCTTAAAATTCCAAGCACGGATACAGTAAATATTGTAATCAATGATAAATACATAAATATATCCCCTGACCCATATATTATTAATGGTACTACTTATGTTCCAGTAAGGGCCATATCTGAAGCATTAGGTGCTAGTGTATGGTGGAATAGTGAATCAAATACAGTAGGTATTAATAAAGATGATAATAATATTGCGTTTATTGCAGGATCATCGGTTGCAAGAGTGAATGGCGTGCAAACAACAATTCAACCAACAAAACTAATAAATAATACTACTTATGTTCCAGTTCGTTTTATACCTGAAGCACTAGGTCTATATGTTAATTGGGATGAAAAAACAAATACAGTTAGTATAGCAGAACATAAAATTAATACTTACGTTGTCGCAGCAGGTGATAGTCTATGGTCATTGGCTAAAAAATATAACACTTCAGTCACTGCATTAAAAGCTGCTAATTCTCTTGCTTCTGACACAATTTATGTTGGTCAAAGATTAACTATTCCAATAAATCAAATAGAAAATGGTACACCCTCTGTAACATATACTAGTCATACAATTAAGCAAGGGGATAATCTTTGGGATTTAAGTATTTATTATGGAATACCTTTAACTGAACTTTTAAAGGTAAATAATTTAAGTCAATATAGTACGCTTACTATTGGTCAAAATTTAACCATTCCAGTTCATAGTATTCCTGTTAAATCGACTGTCTCAGAAAAACATGGTGAGTTATTAGACTGGTGGACTGAAGCCCAATATGTCTTTACAATAAATGATGTTGCTAAAGTAACTGATTTTCAAACAGGAAAAACCTTCTACGTGAAAAGAACAATTGGTGCCAATCATGCTGATTGTGAACCGCTTACTGTAAAGGATGCTGAAATAATAAAAGAAGTATGGGGCGGGGAATATAGTTGGACTAGTAGGGCAATTATTGTTGAAATAGATGGTCGCAGATTAGCTGCGTCAATGTCATCTACACCACACGATATTCAATATATTACTGATAACAATTTTAATGGTCACTTTGATATTCATTTTCTAAACAGTACAAGACATAGTGATGGTTTGATAACAGAAAGCCATCAAATTCAGATTAAAATTGCAGCTGGTGTAGCATAAATTTGAGTAAATTAACTTGATATTATTTACCAGAATAATTTTCTATTATATACTTAAAATATATAGTGTCCCTAACTTCTGGCTTTGTCTAGAAGCTGGGTTCACATAAATGAGCACTGATAGGCAAAATGCCAATCAGTGCTCTTTATTCAAATACCAATGAAATCAGCTCTATCCAAAGACTAACTTATATAAATGTGTCCATGTATCTACCTGAAAAACATCTGAGGCATTTCCGTCTCCAATAACTCCATATCCAATCACTGTCCCTAAAACAAAGCTTGCTAAAGCAAAAAATATAAATAACGAAATAAAAATTCTTCTGTCTGTTTTTTTTGGTTTTCTGCTCTTGGAGCTTTTCTCACTAGTTGGTTTCTTATTTGTTTTTGAATATTTTTGAGTTCTCGAACCAGTTACTTGTTGTAACTCCATTTTTATCATCCTTTTTTTATAAATACTTAATTTATCCAGATATGATATAACCCCCCTTTAATAAGCGGGCGAAAAGAATTTAGGATAAGTCTCCTATAATTCAGATGGAGTTAAAACTCCATTTGAATAAAGTTCGGCTTTATATTAACCTCTTAGTTTATTAGTTATACTCATCATCTGATTTGAAATAGAAATTCCATCAGATAACAATTGATACGCCCTTTGTGCAGTATTAAGATCCGTCAATTCTTTAGTTAAATTAATATTAGATCCTTCTAAACTTCCCTGAATTACAGCATATGGGTTCTCATTGTTATCAGATAAACTAAATTCAGTATCAATTAGGTCAAACCAGCCTGTATTAAATTCATCTGGAATACGATATTTGCTATTTCCCATAGATTCTAATATTTGTGGATTATAAAATTTTGTAATCTTAAGTGAAGCGATTTCTTCTGTTTCCTCGTTACCATAAATTGCAGTTACTAATCCCTCTTTATTCACACTAAATGTAGCGCCTTCTGGTATTTGTATCATTTCATCATCTTCACTCAACACATATTCACCTGAATCATTCACTAAGAAGCCATATCCATCTAATTGAAAATGCCCATTTCTTGTGTATCTCCAATCACCCGACTCGTATGCTTCCCCTCCATTTTCCAAAATCGTAAAGAAAATCTTTTCTCCAGAAAGCATGAAATCAGTTGACACACCAGTTTCAATAGCAGATCCTTGTGAATAATTAGTCATAACCGCACTATTTTTAACACCAAAGCCTTGTTCTAACCCTAAAGATGTCTTTCTACCCTCAAGATAAAATCCATTCGGTTGGATTAGCTTGTCTGCCATAATATCTTCAAAATAAAGTTCACTTGATTTAAAACCAGTTGTATTTACGTTAGAAATATTATTAGAGATATTATCTATTTTTTTTTGCATTGATTGCATACTAACCAATGAGCTTATTAATGAGTTATTCACGTCCTATCACACCTGTCCACTAATATATTAGACTTTTCCAACCTGGTTAACAGCTAAATCTAAAGTTCTATCTATTGTCTTAACAACTTGTTGATTTGCTTCATACATGTTTAAAGCGGTGTTCATATCAACTACTGTTTGGTTTAAATCAACATTAGAACCTTCAAGTTTTCCTTGAAGTATCTTATAATTTCCTTGTCCAAATTCAAATTCTGTATCTATAATATTTTCGTCTTCTACAGTATATAATTGTTCTCCAACTTTAATCATCTTAAATGGGTCATCTACTTTTGTCAACTGTAATTGTACCCAATCATATCGGTCCTCAGGAAAATTAATCATACCTTTTTCATCAACTGTGAATTCCCTACCATCTATTTCGATTGGAAAACCTATATCATCCAAAACTATATATCCTTCAGGTGTTACTAATTGTCCTGCAGCATCTTCAAAAAAAAGACCGCTCCTTGTATAAAATTGATTACCCTCCTTATCCCTTACAGTAAAAAATAGTGAAGGCTTTTGATCTGTCTCTTCATTTATCTCCATGTTTTCGTCTACAATAGCCATATGTGTATCAACATTGCTATCTGATAAAATACCTTGAGTAAACATCGGAATACTCTCTTCTAAAAATACAGATTGATGCATTGTGCCAATTGATTTTGTCTCTCCACTCCCAAATTGCACTAATTGCATAAAAACCTCAGGAAAAGACCTCGCAACACTTTGATCTGCTTTGTATCCAACTGTATTTACATTAGCAAGATTATTACTCAATATATCCTGTTTATCTTGCATTGCTCTCATTCCAGCTGCAGCAGTATAAAGTCCCCTAATCATCTACAACACCCTTTATATTACAATTATTTAATTCTGAATTTATCCAGATTATCTAACATAATTCCTGTACCTTTAACTACACATGACATAGGATCATCTGCTAATAATACAGGTACCTTCAATTCATCTTGTAATAATAATTCCATCCCATCTAAGTAGGCTCCTCCGCCTGTTAAAATTATTCCTTTATCAATAATATCAGCAGAAAGTTCAGGAGGCGTTTTCTCTAATACTGACTTAGCAGCAGCTATTACAGAATTCATTGTAGTCGTTAAAGCTTGTCTAACTCCTTCAGAATCAATAATAACAGAGATTGGCAAGCCAGTAACCAAGTCTCTTCCACGTACATCCATTGATTCGTTTCTATTACCTTCAAAGGCTGTACCAACATTTATTTTCAATTCCTCTGCTGTACGTTCACCAATTAACATATTATATTTTCTTTTTATGTATGACATAATTGCTTGGTCAAACTTGTCCCCAGCAATTCTAATAGAAGTGGCGGATACGACGTCACCCATTGATAAAACAGCTATATCAGTCGTACCTCCGCCAATATCTATTACCATATTACCGCTCGGTTGAAATATATCCAATCCTGCACCAATTGCTGCTGCCTTGGGCTCAGATTCTAAAATAATTTCTCCACCACCACTTTTTTGAGCAGCTTCTTTAATAGCTTTTCTTTCAACTGAAGTAATCTCTGTTGGTGCACATATTAATATACGTGGTCTTCCAAAAATCCCTTTAACTCCTGCTTTTTGGATAAAATACCTTAGCATAGTCTCTGTTATTTCAAAGTCGGCTATTACACCATCCCTTAAAGGACGAATTGCGACTATATTTCCTGGTGTGCGTCCTACCATCTGTCTAGCTTCTTCGCCAACTTTAAGTACTTGCTTGGTGTCATTATCTATCGCTACAACTGAGGGTTCATTAATAATAACACCTCTACCTTTAACGTGAATAAGTACATTTGCTGTTCCAAGATCAATCCCAATATCTTTGCTAAACATACTCCTTTTTCCTCCCTGCTGCATACTCTCAATTAATTAAATTATATTATTATCTATTCATAAATTTATTATATCACTATTTCTATATTAAATTTAATAATCCTTTTTTTCAATATATAATAACTGACAAATTACTACTAAGCAGGAGCTTATAATAATATTATCCTATTTTACCTGCCTTTTTATATTTTATTTTTGTTGCTTCCCCCCCTCTTATATGTCGTATTGATTTGTGATAATCTAAAATCTCTTTAACCTGGTTGGCTAAATCTGGGTTTATTTCGGGCAATCTTTCCGTTAAATCTTTGTGCACCGTGCTTTTAGAAACGCCAAATTCCTTTGCTATAGCACGAACAGTATTTCTAGTTTCTACTATATTTAGACCTATTTTTAAGGTCCTTTCTTTGATGTAATCGTGCACTCCCCTCGCCTCCCCATTCGAAATCATCTTTTACATTATATGAAAAGGATAGGCATATATGCTTTTGTTACAAGCCTTGACAAGCTGAAATATTAAATTTTTTTAAATTATTTTAGTTTTCCCATTAATTTATATTTTATCTTTTTTTACCCAATAGGTATTTTGGACATAAAAAATAAGCAATTCAGGTTAAAAACCTGAAAGCTTATTATTGAATATTTGGATATTAAGTTAAGACTTTTCTATTCTATTTCTTCTTCAATTTCTACAATCTGATCTAAAACTTGATTTAGATTTTTATTGAAAAAGAGTTCTGGATTATAAGCTACTCCATCTTTAATGACTTCAAAATGAAGATGAATTCCATAATCTTTTTCAAACATATTTCTACCAGATATCCCAACGATATCTCCTTGACTTACTTTATCTCCCTTTGCCACCTTAACTTCATCTAGACTTGCATATTTTGTAAGTAATCCTTCTTGATGTTCAAGTTCGACAATGTAACCCACAACTGGATCTTTATCAGCCCTAATAACCTCACCACTTAGTGCAGCAACAACATTGAATTTTTTCTCGTTTGACGCAATATCAATACCATTATGAGGCCATAATTCATTTTGAAATGAAACTATTGCATTTTCCATTTCATCGTCTGACCCGTTTACATCAAAAAATCTCATACTTATGTAAACCTCATTTGGATTTTCAATTGGCCACTTCATTTCTTCTATTTGGCTCGTTACCGCAATAGAATCTAATTCATATAATTCCCCTAATTTTTGATTTAGGTATTCATCTGAATCTGAATATGTAGATCTATTTGTATCTACCTCTTGCAAACCTAATTCGTCTGAACTTATAGTATAGTCGTTAGGATCTTGATACATAAACATGATTCCTAAAATAAGTACTGCAACTATAATATAGAGAGCTGGGAAGGTCCACTTTTTTCCTAAGATTTTTTTTATCTTAGATTTCATGTTATTCATTAATATATCACCTCATTGTCCATTTTGTCCTTTTTTATCCTATATATACATAATGAGGCAATATTTTTAGCAAATTATACCTTTATCGTTAGTACAGGTATAATATATTTAAATTAGGCTTTTGTGGTCAACCTAAAGGCTTTACCCACTCGTCAATTCCTTTAATTTCTACTCCTATATAATAATATTTAAGTATTTCTTGGGCTGTTTTTCCTTCTTCCGCCATACCATTTGCTCCATATTGACTCATTCCAACTCCATGCCCGTATCCCTTAGTGTGAAAAACTATTTCATCTTCGTTTATTTGGTAAGTGAAGGCAGATGAATTAAGATTAAAAGTTTCTCTTACCTCTCTCCCTGATAACAATAGTTCACCAATTTTTATTTGTTTAACGTTATTACCTTCTGTGGTTTCTATAATTTCTATCCATTTCTCTCCAGATGATACCATGACTACTGGATCAACGTTAAGTTTTTCCTTTATTTCCGAGAATGAAATGCTTTTGCTAGAATCAAATTTTGGCGATTCTAAATCCCACGGACTTGCAACACTTCGCAAATATGGTATTTCCTTCATCCAATAATCTTCGGAGTTTTCTGTGTAACCATTGCTTGTTGAAAAAAATAAAGCATCTATTGGTTTTCCTTGATAGACAATAACTTGTCCATTTGTTTCATTTATTGCTTGATTTATTTTAGATATTTTTTCTGGATAAGATAAGCCCCAATTATTTTTTAATTCTTCCTCTGATAAAAAAACTTGATGTTTTATGGTGTCAGTGACCATTGCACCGTTTGGAACATCTATATAATCTTTATTGATAATTTTCTTAACTATATAGGTTCTTGCTGCAATTGCTTGTGCTTTTAGAGCTTCTAACTCAAAATCCGAAGGCATTTCTGCTGCTACTACACCACGAATATATTCTTCTAGTGAATATGTTTCAATCATTTTTGTGGAATTTCGATATACATTAACTTGAACATTTTTTTCTGAATCTCGTTCCAATTCAATGTTTTGCTGCCTAACTGTAGGAGCTTGGTCGTCTTTAAGTACTGTAACAAAGAGAATTGGAATAAAAATCATTGATGCTGTTAATATTAATGTAAATATTAATATTATTTTTTTCATAAAAAAAGCTCCTTCATTACTTGTTTTGGACAGGTTGTTCTGTCTATACAAGTTATGAAAGAGCTAGATATTTAGAACATATTTTTTTACTATTCTTTAGTTACTTTAACAACTAATTTGCGTTTAACCCATGCTTCAAAATCATCCATATATGTGTACATAACAGGTACTAGTAATAAAGTTACTAGTGTAGCAAAGCTTAATCCAAATACTACTACTGTAGCAAAGGGGGCTTGCAGTTCAGCTCCTTCACCTAATCCTAATGTTAAAGGTATTAGAGCTAGTACTGTCGTTAATGTAGTCATTAAGATTGGTCTTAAACGATTGGGACCCGCCTCTAATATTGCATCTCTTCGATTCTTTCCCCTTTTTCGTAAAATGTTGATGTAATCTACTAATACTATTGCATTATTAACAACAATACCTACTAGCATAATTATTCCAATAAAAGTAGAAACGTTTAGTGTACGACCTGTAACAATTAATCCTAAAATTATTCCAATAAACGTAGCTGGTATTGAAAACATAATTACTAAAGGATGTGTAATAGCTTCAAATTGGACAGCCATTACCATATAAACCAAGAAAATAGATAAAATCAAAGCAAACTTTAAGCTATCAAACGATTCCATCATTTCTTCGGCCTGTCCTCCGATTTTAATAATGTAACCATCAGGAACGTTTATGCTTTTCAGATTATTTTCAACATCTGTCGTTATGCTTCCTAAATCCCTATCAATAATATCTGCACTTACTGACACTTGCCTTTTCTGATCCTCATGATTTATAAGCGCAAAACCCTGTGCTTGAGACAATTCTGCAACATCTTTTAATTTTATTGAAGTTCCATTATGAAGCATAATTGGCATGTCATTGATCTGACTCATATCCTGTTTATATTCTTCTGGTAATGTTACTCTAACATCTATTTCTTGTCCTTCATAACGAATTCTCGTTGCTAATTGTCCATTAAAGCCTGTTCTTACTGTATTTAAAATCTCGTTATAAGTTAGTCCATACATTGCAGCCTTTTCACGATCTATGATAATCTGCATTTCTGGTTTTCCTTCTTCAAAGGTAGTTGTTACATTTCTTGTTCCCTCTACTTTTCCTACCTGACTTTTAACTTCTTCTGCTAAGCCTTTTAGAATGTTTAAATCATCACCAGTTATTTTTACTGAAACAGCAGTATCACTTGTAAATCCACCACTTTGCATCTGACTTACTTCTATTTCTGCACCTGGTATTTTATTAGTAAATGATCGGATATCATCCATAATCACATCAGTACCTCTACTTCTATCAGCCAGAGGGGCTAAGCGAATATAGAGATTACCAATGTTCGGACTACTTCTTCCCATCGAAAAACTGCCACCACTACCTGCACTTGTAAAGATAGTATCTACTTCCTCAATCCCAACTAAATAGACTACAATGTCATCTAATATTTTTTCAGTTTCACTCATTACTGTCCCTTCAGGTAAGGTAATATCAATATTGATTTCTCCTTGATCCATCTCCGGTAAAAACTCAGTTCCTACCATTGGCACAAGTAAATATGACACAACCAAAAGTACCACTGTAGCAAAAACTACTATAAGTCGATTGTTTAATGACCAATTCAACGTTTTTTTATATGCAGGATAAATACCACTTAGTGCTTTACCAAATCCTTTTTGAATTCCAGATATACCTTTTTTACTTCTATGTTCTTCCTTCTCTTTATTCTTCAAAAGATTTGCTGAAAGCATTGGTACTAGAGTTAACGAAGCTATCAAGGATACAAGAAGTGCAAAACTAATAGTTAATGCCATCGGACTAAAAAGTTCTGATGCTAGTCCTTCTACAAATACTATTGGAATAAATACTGCAACTGTTGTTATGGCTGATGCTATTACTGCTGAAGCCACTTCCTTAGCACCTGTCTTAGCAGCTTCAATTCTTTCATATCCTTTCTCACGATACCGATAAATATTTTCTAATATAACTATTGAACTATCTACCATCATCCCTATTCCTAATGCTAGTCCACCTAACGTAAGTAAATTTAATGTTTCTCCAGCAAAATATATTAAGTTAAAAGTAGCAATAATCGCTATAGGCATTGTAATTGCTATTACAAGTGTCGTTCTCACATTTCGCAAAAATAAAAATAGAATTATTGTTGCTAAGATTCCACCTATAATAAGATTAACTACTACATTGTCTATTGAATCTCTTATAAATATAGATAGATCATAAACCACATCAATTTTTACTTCCTCAGGAAGCAATTTTTCCACATCTTCTATAGCTTTGTATATTTCATTAGCAACATCGATTGTATTGGCATCAGCTTTTTTTGATATATCAAATATTAAACTTGGTTCTCCATCTACCTTAGTTATTTCAGATACTTCTTTATATTCTTCATAAATATTTGCTATTTCTCCTAATTTGTAGGTGCCACCTTTAGGTGATTGTATTAAAACATTTTTTATATCCTCTATGTCAGTAAATTCACCATTAATTCTTAATTTAAGATCTTGATTACCCCTTAAGAGAGTTCCAGCTGTTACCGATATATTCTCTGATGCAAGTGCTTGAATTACTTGGTTAGTAGAAATTCCATACCCTTCAAGATATATAGGAGATAATTCCACTTTAATTTCTTTTTCTTTAGCCCCTGTAAATTCAATTGTTGAAACACCTGATGCCCTCTCTAATCTTGGCTCAATAATATCATTTGCTAAATAAGTTAATCTGCTTTGGTCTAAATCTCCAGACACTGATAATCGAATTATCGGCATTGCATTTGGATCTATATTAATAACCAATGGTTTTGTTGCTTCTTCTGGTAATACGTTTACTATTCGATCTAGTTTCTCGCGAATATCATTCGCCTTAACATCTAAATCTGTTCCCCAATCAAATTCTAATACAACCAAAGATTGACCTGTAGCCGAGGTTGATTGAACGCTTTTAACTCCTTCAATCCCACTTAGTACTCCTTCTACTGGCTTAGTGACCAAATTTTCAACCTCTTGAGGTGCTGCATCATCATATTCTGTTACTACTATTGTGTAGGGAACCTCAATCTCAGGATATAAATCTATCGGTAAGCTTTGAAGTGAAATTACACCGATTAATAGAATGGCCAAAACAATCATAATGACCCCTATAGGTCTTTTAACTGATGTATCAATTAGTTTCATGAAGCTTCTCCTTCTTCCTGAATTATCTCAACATCAGAGCCATTATCCAAATTGTATTGTCCCTTTATTACAACTTCATCATCAACAGATAATCCATATATTATTATGGTTTCCTCTGTTGTCATATCCTTTACTTCAATACTCTTTTTATACGCCTTCCCATCATTGACAACATAGACGTAAGTATCCTTGCCAGTTCCTAATACTGCTTGAGTTGGAATAACTATATATTCTTCATCATCAGAGAATGTTAATATGGTTTCTACAAGCATACCCGATTTTAATTGATTGTCTTCATTATTAATTTTTATCTCAATTAAAAAAGTTAGTGTTTGTTCGCTCGCAACTGGAGATATAAATGTGACTTTTCCCTCTACGTTTTTATCTAAAGATGGAATATATATATCTATTATTTCTCCTTCTTCAAAATTATTAAGGGAGTTTTCTGTAACGTTAAGATTAACATATACTATATCCTGATTTACTATTTGAACCGCTGGTATTTGCGGAGATGCCATATCCCCTTCTTCAACCCTTACCGAGGCTACTTGCCCTGAAATAGAAGCATACACTTTAGTATCTTCTACAGCTCTTTGGGCTTGTTCTAGTCCAATCTCAGCTTGATCTAAAGATGCTTTAATTGCATCAATATTCGTGCTAGATTGAGCCTTTTCATATGAATCTCTTGCAATTTTCAAATTGTTTTCCGCTTGAAGATATGCCGATTCAGCTTGATCTAGTTGATTATCATTAGCCCTGCCTTCATCGTGTAGTTCTGTAACATCATCTAAATTCTTTTTAGCTTGTTCATATGAATCCTCAGCAATCTCTAATTGTGCTTCTGTTTGTATTATTGATGAACTCTGCCTTTCTTTTGCTTGATTTAGGTTGGATAACGAAGATTGATAAACAGCTTCTGCCTGACGTAACGAATCTTTTACATATGTATCATCAAGCTTCATCAAAATTTGTTGTTTTATTACTGTATCACCTTGTTCTACATATATTTCCTCTATTTTAGCTGTAATCTTTGGTGATACAAAAATATTTTGATTAGCTTTTATTTTTCCAATAAATCTCTCTCCCTGATCAATAGATTTTAATTCAACTTTTTCTATTACAACTGGTATAGGTCTTAACTCAACAGCTTCTTCCGTCTCATTTCCAAGTGTACACCCTGAAAGAAAGACTACTAATATTAGGACTAATATGATGGAATATTTTGTTCGATTCACAAAATAGCCCCCTTTCTATAAAACTTTTAATTTTATTTACTATAATACCTTTTTTTAAACATAAACTAAAGTTTTTCCTATAACTTAATAAGTTAAGTGTAAAAAGAAAACAAAAAAGACACTGGAAACTGAACTGCCCCGTGTCTTGAGAAATGAATTTATTAAGATATCTGTAAAGGATGCAATTCCTCTATTTGTTTTTCTTCTTCTTTATATCTTTCAATATCTGCACCCAATTTTTTTAATTTACCTACCAAATCTACATATCCACGATCAATGTGATGTAATCCTGTAACTTCAGTTTCACCCTCAGCAACAAGTCCACCTATTACCAATGCAGATCCCGCTCTTAAATCTGTTGCATGAACTTTTGCACCTTTAAGTTTGCAATTGCCCTCGACGACAGCAGTTCTTCCTTGAATCTTTATATGTGCGTTCATACGTTTGAATTCTTCTACATGCATATATCTGTTTTCAAATACTGTTTCTGTAATTATACTTGTTCCATTTGCAATTAATAGCAAGGCCATCATCTGTGATTGCATATCGGTTGGAAAACCAGGATGTGGAAGTGTTTTTAAATCAACACCTTTCAATGCTTTATAAGCTTTTACTCTTAGTCCTGTTTCTTCCTCACTAATCTCTACACCCATCTCTTCTAGTTTCGCAATAACAGGCTTTAAATGATCGATAATTGCATTCTCAATAATTACATTTCCACCAGTAATAGCTGTTGCTACCATATATGTCCCAGCTTCTATTCTATCAGGTATTACTGTATGTTGAATTGAATATAGGCTCTCTACTCCTTCAATTCTTATTGTTCCAGTTCCTGCACCTCTTATTTTGGCTCCCATTCCATTAAGGAAGTTAGCAAGATCGACTATTTCTGGCTCTTGTGCTGCATTTTCTATAGTTGTTATTCCATTAGCTAATGTTGCTGCCATCATAATATTTTCAGTTGCTCCAACACTGGCATAATCAAGATAAATTCTTGCGGAATTAAGTCTACCTTCAACTTTAGCATCAATATAGCCTTGACCTATATTAATTGTTGCACCCATAGCTTCAAAGCCCTTTAAATGTTGGTCAACTGGTCTACTTCCAATCGCACAACCACCAGGTAAAGCCACTCTAGCATGACCCTCTCTAGCAAGTAAAGGACCTATTACTAAGAAAGATGCTCTCATTTTGCGAACCAAATCATACGGAGCTTCAGTTCTTGTTATTTTTTCCGCAGATGTTCTTATGATACCATTTTCATAATTTACCTTTGCTCCGATAAAAGTTAATACCTCTATAATGGTATTTACATCATCAAGAGCTGGAATATCATATATTACTGTTTCCCCTTTTTGTCCTAAAAGTGATGCGGCAAGTATTGGTAGTACGGCATTCTTGGCCCCTTGTACTTTTACACTACCTGATAATTGCTTCCCACCGCGGATTAAAATCTTTTCCAACGTGCTTCCCTCCGCGCTATTATTTTTATACCTATCATATTAATATTCAATGACGATTATAGGGGTTCCCATTGTCAATATGGTTTTTTGTTTAACATTATCATAATGAGTAGCCACTTGAATATTCATCATTTTTTCACCAGTCATAATTGAATTGCTTATATCTGGTGTAAAAGCTGAAATACTTTTTAGCAATTCTGTATCTAATTTCTCTATTTCATCTGCCCTAATATTATGTAATATTTCGTCTATTAAGACAAGTTGATTTGCACTACTTAGTTTATCATTGATATTTCCCTGAATACAAGTGTTAATTTTTATGAATAATTGTATCTCCTGTAATTTTCTATCAAGTTGAGTGTAATATTTGTGCAAATCGTTAAGATTACTTGTCCCTATTAATATGAAATTAATATATATTTTATTACTATAATTAATTATTTGTAATGTAACCTCTGTCCCATTCCCCCAATCACCTTTGCTTGTATACGTTTTTTTATTATCTAATACTAGTAGATTATTGCGAGTTGGCAAGTTAAAGATTGTTGCATATTTATTTCCAATATCTAGCATTGTTTTGTCGTCTTGATACGTACCAATGGAGGTATTAAAATTTAACCAATATGTTTCTATGACCGCTCCTGTTTTTTCAAAAGCATTTATAATTATATCAACGTCTTGTTTTTTTTCTTTTTCAATTGAAAAACCAAGTATAAATATTAAAGAACATAGTATTAGAATTATGGCTTTATTAAAATTTTTCATATTAATTTTATTTCTCCTCTCAACCAATTCTTTCTTTTTTTGTTAGTAACCATTGTTTACAGAAATAAATTGAGTTATACATTTTTTAACTGGAGAAATAAAAAAGGGGTTAACTTTTATAATTATTAGTTAACCCCTTCAGTCTGTCAGGTTTTTAACTTTCTCAACAACCTGATTAATATTTGTTGTAAATTCTATATAAAGTAACTGCTGCCTCTCCTCTTGTTGTATTACCTTTTGGATTAAGCATATTATTAAAACCTCGTATTATCCCTTCAGAAACCAAGGTCGCTACGCTAGTTTTTGCATAATCATATATTAATGATTTGTCTTTGTATTTATTTAATATTGATGTATTTCCCGTGTTATCCAATTTTTCTGCTATCTTTAATGCCCTTACCGTAAGGGTCATCATATCTTGTCTAGTTATCTTTTTATTAGGACCATAACTATTGTTGCCTTGACCATTAGTAATACTCAATTCTTTTGCAATTCCAATTGCTTCGTAATAATCTGCAGTTGGCAATACATCATTAAAATTAGTATTAAAATCTGCTGTCAAGCTTAGAGTATTTATTAAATAGTGTAGATAATCAGCCCTAGTAATATATGATCTCGGAGAATATGTTGTTTCTGAAGTTCCAAATATTATTCCTTTGGAACCTAATACTCCTACTTCATATTTATACCAATCAGTCAATTTTATATCATTAAATATCTTATGTACATAAGCAACTGAATAATTGCTAAAGTGTGTTGTTGAAAATGTTACCAAACCTGTTTTGGGATCATATTTACCGCTTGGTACTTCAACTATTTTGCCAGATCCATCTATATACCAAACAACTATATGTTCTATGTCTTCTCCCCACTTAGGAGTATATGGTATTGATACAGTTACTGGAGTGTCAGGATTATTCCAGTTCTGTTGTTTTCCATCAACTGTTAGTGATAAGCTAATTAGTGGTCTATCTCCTATTCTTGATGCAACATTACTTAGTATTGTTGATGGATTTACTTGTCCCATGCTAACACCTACTATAGAATCACTATTAATTTCTTGATTACTTAACATATCATTAGGTATTTTAATTGTTCCTTTATCAGTCGATATCTTTAGGTTTTTTTGTCCTTTTGTTTCTGTTTGGAAGTAGTCACCAGGCAGGTCAGCTGTAAAGGAAGTTGTACCATCAATTGATGGCATATTTATGTTTAATGAACCTCCCGAGCTATTCTCTAAGGCTTTGGACAAGTCTTCCCAATTTATATTAACATTTGCATTTCCTTCTTTGTCAACTTCTACAGGTAATGATGTACCGTCCTCTAATGTTACTTTTCCACCTACTTCACTCTCATTATTTGTGATTGGTGGTGGTGTATATGGCGGTGGTGTATATGGAGCTGGTGTACTATTCGTTACTGCTTGATTAGTTAAGTTTGCAACATAATTACTCGATATATCTTGTAATGAATTAGCACCAGCTGTGTAGCTTATTGTAACTGTTTGTCCATGTTGTACTGCTGTATCTAATGTTAATGTTACTGTTGTTCCACTAACTGCAATATTCGTTACATTTATTACACTTCCATTATTAATTTCAAAATCATCTGTTGATGGTATTGATGTTTCATCTAATGCTTCATCATATGTTAGTACTAATGTTCTAGCGTTCACGTTAGCGAAACTTAATGTTGGTGCTATGCTATCAACTATTGTTACTCCTTCCACTGGAGCAGATAAATTATTTGCAGGGTCTACAGCATATACTACATATGTTCCTAAATCTAATCCAATAGTTGGTATTGCTACAGCTACGTTCGCAGTGGCTGAAACACTTACTCCTATTCCTGCTGCTACAGCATTATCTAGATCCGTTTTTGATGAGTAATTTGTTGCTGGAGCCTCAACAAAATAGATAGTTCCATCCTCATTACTTGTTGCAGGCAGACTATCGGATTGTTCTACACTTGTTCCAACATTGCTTAATATTGGTGCTGTCGTGTCAGGCGTATTATTTATTACTGCTTGACTTGTTAAGTTTACTGCTTCATTAGCCGATGTATCTTGTATCGGATTTACACCCTTTGTATAGTTTATGGTTACTGTATCTCCATGTTCTACAGCTATACCTAAAGTTAATGTTATATCTGTTCCACTTATTGATACGTTTGTTACATTTACAACACTTCCGTTATTTACTGTATAATCTGTTGTTGCTGGTATTGATGTTTCATCTAAAGCTTCGCTATATTCCATTACTAATGTATTATCATTAACACTTGCACTACTTAAGGTTGGCAGTGTTAAGTCAAGTGTATTATTAACTACTGCTTGGTTTGTTAAGTTTACTGCTTCATTAGCCGATGTATCTTGTATCGGATTTACACCCTTTGTATAGCTCAAAGTTACCGTTTGTCCATGTTCTACAGCTGTACCTAAAGTTAAGGTCACATCTGTTCCGCTTATTGCTACGTTTGTTACATTTATTACACTTCCGTTATTGACTATATAGTCTGTTGTTGCTGGTATTGATGTTTCATCTAATGCTTCATTATATTCTAATACTAAAGTGCCCATATTTACACTTGCACTATTTAGTACGGGCACTGCTATGTCTGGTGTATTATTTACCACTGCTTGATCTGTTAAGTTCTCTGCTTCGTTAGCTACTAAATCCTGTACTGGATTTATATTCTGTGTGTAACTTAACGTTACTGTATCTCCATGTTCTACTGCTGTACCTAAGGTTAATGTAACATCTGTTCCACTTATTGATACATTTGTTACATTTATAGCACTTCCGTTACTTACTTGAAAATCTGCTGTTGCTGGTACTGATGTTTCATCTAATGCTTCATTATATTCAAGTACTAATGTAGTATCGTTTATACTTGCACCATTTATTACTGGATTTGTTGTCTCTATATTAGTAAATGCCTTTAGGCATACGTCTTTATTGGTTTGGTTATACATGTAGCCGCCTGATATTATAAAATCGCCATCACTAACAGTATAACTTTTATTGGATGATACAAAATTTGATGAGTAATCCTCATAATACGCCTCAAAAGGAACTGGATAATTATATCCAGGTGTAGTCAGTTTAACTATAACAGCATAATCACTACTACTTAATAGAATAGGCGTACTCAAGTCTATTGTATGATATCCTGACATTGGAATAGTCCCTGTTGCAACTGCAGTTCCTTTGTCGCCTAAATAATACCAACCAGGATCCATGTCAGGTATTGGTGTAGAATCTGTTATTACATAAATTTCATAGTTAGAATTTTTCGAATAAGTATAGAAGCTCACTGCCGCTAATTCTTCTGAAGCGGTTTGAGGTGTAAATAGATTTGCAAACCATGCTGTTGTACTATTATATCCAAGACTATTAACCCATCCCAACTCATCATAAGAATAAATATAGTCATAATTATCTGTACTTTCTCCATTCATAAAAACAAAGAAGTCTTGAAGGGATGTATCATAGTATGATATATAAAAATAACCAGCTTCTCCCCAATCAGTCCCCCAACTGTTCCGAGCTATAAAGGCACCGTTTCCTGCTGGTGTTGTATAGAAATTAGAACTAGCATAAGTATCATCCCAACCAACTATTACAATTCCATGGTTAATAGTTGTCACTGTATGATTATATAATGAGGAAGATGAACTTTTATAGATATCTCCAATATCTCCTCCTGCTCCTACCATTCCACTCATATTAATAGCAGCTGAAATTGCACCATAATTTACTAAAGCAGATTTAATATCATTATTGTCTGTAGAATCAAATCTATCTGGTATCATTAATACTTCTTGCACATGATTTTCAGATGTCAGAGTGCCTCTATCTACTAGATTACTCGCTATAGCAGGATTAGGGTAAGGGTCATTTGTTTCACTTACTGGTCCTTCCCATGTTGCTAAATAAGCAGTTGCCATACGTCCATTTCCACCATCATTTGGACCCAAATCAAATCCGTGTTGTTGAATCATATTGCTTTCAGAAAAATCATAATCCATAGAGTTCTGTATTTTAAGATTAGTTTCTAGGGAACCAAATGTTGCAAAAGACCAACACGAGCCAATCTCCCCTTGGTTCTTTACTAGAGTTAACAGGCTATCACTAAAATTGTCGTCTAAATTTGGATCCCTTAAATCAAATTTCTGATCAGCCATACTTCCCATTAAAACAGTATAAGTAGGTGCATTTTTTGTTATCTTAATTGTACTTGGAACATATCCTGTTGATGTTAAACCGGTTTCTCCTAAAGATTGTAGATTAATAGGTGCATATGTAAATTCTGATCTTTTATAATCTTCTTCTACTGCAGTAACATTAAATACTGGTACTGCAAGAGATAATAAAAAAAGTGATAATAAAATAGTTGATATTTTTTTCCAATACATATTTTATCCCCTTTATTTCTGAATTGTCTAGTTTCTCCTATGCACTACTTTCAAGTTTATATTTTCGTTATTATTGCCTCACTTAAATCTATGAATCTATTATACTGATATGTAATATTTAGCAATTACTAGTTTAATTTAACATATAATTTACATATATTCAATAGATTCTACAGTATATGTCATATTTAAAAATATAGAAGGTTTTAGACTCTTTTTTTGTCTAAAACCTTCTATATTTTAAAACATTATCTTTATTTAAAATAAATTTTTTATATTCATTGACCAGCCAAGATAATCTATTAGAAATTGAGCTAATTGATATCCAATAATAATTGAGAGAATGATTTGTAAAGCTTTTGCTTGTGGGCTTTTTGGATTATAGGTAAAAAGATCAAATCTAAATATTTGTAGTGCCCACCATGTTATTGCAATACAAGTAATTGATATAAGTATTCCTATTAATCCGGTATAGCCCAAATAAGATTCCATTATATTCCTCCAAAAAGAACATTTACTCTTCACCGATATTAATAATTGTATTATAGAAAGTATATATTTCGTCAAAAATTAGTAAGAATTCAGCTCTTGAAATTGATGAATAAGGTACTATATTAATCTCTGATGCTATTTCTCTAATATAATTACTATCCAACTCATTAAAAGAATTTTTTAAAATAACTATTAACTCTTCTTGACTTATTATTTCATTTGGTCTAAATGTGTTATCTTCAAAACCAGACATTATCCCTGCCTGACTAACTTTTAATATAGGTAAGTATATTTCTTCATCTTCTACTACATCAGTAAAGAGAATTTCAGATATTTCTTCTAGCTGAAGAATATTACTTATAAATGTAGCAACTTCACCTCTATTGATTGCTTGATCAGGTTTGAAAGTATAATCATCATAACCATTTACTAGACCATTATCATAATATTCTAAAATTATCTCACGTGCATAATGATCTTGTATATCTATAAAATCTCCAACAAATTCAATCTTAGTAAAATAATAATTATACTTTGTTTTAGATTCATTCGAGTCTAATCTTAAATAATACGTTCCTTCATCAAAAACTTGGATCTGTTCCCAATTTGTTACTTCTTCAGATAGAACTACTTCAAAATTATTATTATACAAAGTTATATTCATATTTTTATCGGAAGTAAAATTAAATTTTGTATATGATTGATTATTTATATCAAATTTATACCAATCATAGTCATTTTTATCATATATTACTCCATCGATTGAATGATTAGTCAACTGAAGTTCTGTTGCTTGAGTAGAAAAATTATTCGGCTCATACGAATCTCTATCAGATGATTTAAAAACTAACTGTAGTTGGTACTCATCTTCTATAATGTTGTTATTATAATCTGTAACTCTTATCAAATACTCCCCAGCGGATACATTAATATAACCAAATTCAGCTTTACCAGAGCTGTTATAGTCAATTTCTGATCCAATTCCACCCACAGGTTGCATCCATATTACTGGATCTATACGCTTTGTATCGACTTTTACCTCTGCAGATAATGTGCCATTTTTGGGGACATAGATTTTAAACCAATCCTCATCATAATTTTTATCAAAAGTGCCTGTTATTAGATTACTTATGTTATTTATTTGATATGCATTCCACGGCTTGTCGTTAGGTTCATAAAGATCTTTATATATAACATATTTGTTACTTATTGTATAGTTAATTGGTTTTAGCTCTGAATCTATTTGTTCATTTACAAAACTAATTTTGATATAATATTTCCCTTTTGGAAGATCCATGTTAATTTTTTTCTTGCTTCTTATCTGATACGTAGCATAAGGGATAATATCTTCTTCTATATCCTCTTCTATATTTGCTTCATTGTTATAATTTTGCTCATTATATTCTGCTTGTTCATCCATTTCAGGATAATCAATAATTTTATTTAATAAATCCAGTAACAAATCCATATCTTCTTGATTTGTTTCTGCAATAATTTGTTCATTAGTATAAAACTCTAAATTAATTCCATAATCGAGATATTTTTCTAATGATATATCAATATTTAAATTACCATCATAAGGTAAATCCAACCAATACCAATCAACATCGGAGTAAGTTTGCAATTGTGCATTAAAAATATCCTCTAATGGAAACGAATGTGCCCAACTACTAGTTTGATTTAATTCATAGCCATCTACTAATTTATCTAAATCCATAGCTAAAGCTTTTTCAAAATTTATTCTTCCATAGCCTGTTCTTATATCCCAGCCAGGTTCTCCCACGTCATCAGCAGAGAACTTAATAATATCTGCTATCTCCTTAGGAGTTAAATCTGGATATTTTTGATACAAAAGTACTGCTAACCCAGCCACTTGTGGCGCTGCCATAGATGTCCCTGAATTAGCAACATACCCTCCACCAAGATTTGTAGTAAATATTCCTTCTCCTGAAGCAACAACATCTATTTGTTGACCGTAATTTGAATAATCAACATAATTATCCTTACTATCTACTGCACCTACTGATAATACATTTGGTAAAGCTGAAGGATAATCTAATTCAGATCCTTTATTACCTGTAGCTGCAATTACTAAAACCCCATTTTCTTCAGCATAATCAACAGCCTCTGTCATAAAAGGAGTATAAATTGCTTCTCCTGAGCAAAGAAGTATAATATCTGCTCCATTATCGACGGCATACCTAATACCCTGACCAACATAGAAGGAATCACTTTTACCATTTTGGTCTAATACCTTAACGGGCATTATTTTTGTATTGCGAGCAATTCCACTAATACCCAGAGAATTATTACTTACTGCTGCAACTATACCCGTTACATTGGTTCCATGACCATTATCATCTATAGGCAATATGTTTTTGTTTAATATATTAACTCCGTTTATTAAATTACCTTGTAAGTCAGGATGATTTATATCAACACCAGTATCCAAAACAGCAATAATAATTTCTTTAGTATAATCTTCTTCCCAGCCTTTTTCAGCTTTAATCTGTTGTAAATAATATTGCTCATCATAATATCTATCGTTTGGAATTTCAGATATATTATATGCAATATTTGGCTGAATATATTCGATTTCTGGATTATCCTTCCATTGATTTATCCACTCGTTAACATTTATTGAATCATTTAATTTAACTCTCATTATTCCTTGTGTTGGTAACCAATCTAAGATGCTTACTTGATCTAAGATGTCTGAGTGATATTGATCCTTCCACTTAATTATCCACTCATTTTTTTTATTGTTTTCAATGTCTGCTGTAGATTCATAATTTATTTGATCAACATCTTGTTTATTTACAATAGTTAAAGGTAGACATAACAAAAACAATATACTTACAATAATGAATGAATTTATTAATTTTCGTTTTTTCAATTTTGTTCACTCCACACAAGCTTTATTAATTAGTAAACTAAAAAAACATATATAAGATTATCATATCATATTAAAGATTATAAATGGTCAAACTTTCGTTTTCCTTTGTTATTATTAGATTTTCAAACAATGAATTTAATTGTTCGACGCTAAGATAGGATGTTCCATTCTTTATTATTAAACCAGTAGTAGAATCTATTGGTAAGTCTATCTTGATGTCTCCTAAGCTTATTTCAATAATTCTTTCCTTAGAATACCACTTAATAGTACCGTCAAAATAATGAACCATATCCTTCAAAGCTATATAATCTTGGTCAGCTTCTTTAATCCAACCCTTATCTAGTATTGGTCTATATTCTTGATATTCAATACTATCATCTAATAACATAAGTGCAGTTGTTAATTGCTTTTCATCATCTAACACTTCAATATCTGGTTTTACTCCAATACCGTTCATTTTATTTTTGTGAGGTGTGAAGTATTCATTTACAGTTAACTTAAGATAACCGCCGCTTTCCAAACCTATTAAATTCTGTACTGTCCCTTTTCCAAAAGAATTCTCTCCTATAATTATTGCTTTATCATAATCTTTTAATGCCCCAGCTAGTATTTCCGATGCACTTGCTGAACCACCATCTATTAATAAGACTAACGGCATATTCCAATTATCTCCATTGCTAACTGTTAGTACTTGTTCGTTGCCAACATTATCTTTTATATATACAACAGGACCATTTTCTATAAATAATTTTGATATTTCTAAAACTGCATTAAGGTATCCACCAGGATTTCCTCTTAAATCTATAATTAATTTATTCATGCCCTCATTATTTAAGTAATCTAAGTTTTGACTTACATCATTATAGGCCCCTGAACTAAATGAATAAATCTTCAAATAACCAATTCCCTCTGTTAACATTTTTGATTCTACTGATGGAAGTTGAATACTTGCTCTCATAACCTCTACATCAAAATCTTTTCCATCTCTTCTAATTGTCAAAGTCACAAAAGTACCTGCTTCTCCCCTTATAATATCTGCAGCTTCTTCTGTGCTTTTCCCTTTCATATCGATATCATTAGCGCGTATTATTAAATCACCTGCTTTTAAACCCACCTCATCTGCTGGTGAACCAGAAATTGGTGATTGTACTACTATATAATCATCCTTTTCTTGAATATATATCCCTATACCAGTAAAGGTACCATCAATATCAGCAATAAATTTCTTGTACTCTTCTTCGGTAAAATATCTCGTATATGGATCATCTAAAGTTTCTATCATTCCATTAATAGCACCTTCAGATAATGTATCATAGTCAACATTATTAATATGATAATCCTTTATTAGGCTATATACCTCAACAATAATATTTATCTGATTTTGAATGTAGCTTGTTGCTTGACTTACAAAAGGAACTGAAATAATAAATGCCAAAACTAATGCTATAATTAGAATTTTTTTCTTATGCTGTAGAGATATTTTTTTCATTAGTATTTGTCCTCCAAATTTTTAGATTAGATTTAAATTCGACATTGAAAACATATATCCTTTTATTTTTTATACTCGAACAAAAAACCCACTTTGCTTAAATTGCACAAGTGGGTAAATATAAAGCCGAACTTTATTCAGATGGAGTTTTTCACCTAAAGGTATAAGGGCAACTAAGACTTACACTACGTTTAAACTTGCGTAAATCAAGTTTTCTTTAACTCCATCTGAATTTATGCACTCAAGAGCACAAGTGACGCTAGGACACTAAAGTGTCAAGTCGTCCTATGTAACACTTATCCTAAATTCATTCTCCCCCACTTATCGTAGCGAGACTAGGGAACTATGTTCCCATAGTGAGTTTTGCGCACTTTATGTGGAAGTGGGGGTCTTATCATATCTGGATAATCGCTTCTTAATTGTATTACTAATACTTTCCTATTCCTGTTGTATACAAATCAGCAAAATTAAAGTTAATATCTATAAAATCTAATAATATATTTGGGAAAATACCCAGTAATATAGTTGTTAAGAACAATATAAGTATAACTAATTGTAATGAATATGATACTTTCACTCTTGCTTCTGTATCGCCTGGTCTCATATACATCTGTTTTATTATACCGAAGTAGTAAAAATATGAAATTACACTTGTTACAAGCATTATTCCTGCCAATATAAAAGCATCGACCGTAATTGCACTTATAAATATATTGAATTTAGCAATAAACCCAATTGTTACAGGTAGTCCAGCCAATGATAACAGGAATATTGTCATTGCAATTCCTAATAATGGACTTCGGTGATACAACCCTTTAAACGAGCTTATATCCTCACTATTAGCGTCCCTATTAACAATAGTCACTATTGTAAATACACCCAAATTCATTATAAGATACGCAAATAAGTAAAATATCATATTAGTTACACTTAAATCTATATATTCAATTCCTATTAATGTAGCTAAAGGAATTAAAATATAGCCAGCTTGAGCAACACTTGAAAATGCTAATAATCGTTTTACGTTCGTTTGTAAAAGTGCTAATGTATTACCAATAATCATTGTTAACCCTGCAATTACTGCAATTAATATTGCTATTTCATCAAATAGGAAAAATGTATACTCTGGGGTATTATCAACTACTTCTATCTCTGTAACCAACAGTCCAAATATCGTTAAAAACACTCTTATTATTATCGCAAATCCAGCGCTTTTTGAAATAACTGATAAAAATGCTGTGATTGGTGTTGGTGCACCCTCATAAACATCAGGAGTCCACATATAAGAAGGTACAACTGAAATCTTATAGCTTAATCCTACAAACATCATTATAAATCCAAGATAAGTAAAGAAGCTAAAACCACTATGGAAAGCCTCAGGAAGTCGTTCGGCAATTATAAATAAGTTTGTAGAACCGGTTACACCATAGACAAAGGATGTTCCATATAAAAATATTGCTGAAGACACACCACCAGTAATTATATATTTAAATGATGCTTCATTTGATTTAATATTCTTTTTCCTGATACCAACTAAAATATATGATGAAAAACTTAACAGTTCTAGACCAATATATAATGTAATTAGATCCGCTGATGATGCCATTAACATTGCACCTAGTAAAGCTGTTAATAAAAGATAGTAATATTCACCATCATCCTTAATTTCATTTTTGTCAATATCATTTATTGACATTATGAAAACTATTGCAGTACCTATCAAGAAAATAAGTTTAAAGAATCCGCTAAAACTGTCTACCCGATAGGTATTATTTAATAAATATTCTACTTGACCCAAATTTATTTGCTCAACTGTAAAATATAAAGCTATAAAAATCCCAATAATACTAGCCCAGCCTAAAGTTTTGCGATTAAATTTACTAGGCATGAATAAATCAACTAATGTTATAACTGTAGCAAATATAAGTATTGTGAATTCTGGTGCAAGTAGTCCCCAATTCAACTCTAATAGATTCATCAGCCTAACCCCCTATCCCTGTCAATAACGTTTGTATTGTCATTTGTAAGGGTTCACTTAATATAGATGGATTTACCCCTATCAAAATGATAAAACCAAGAAAAACAAAGAGTGGTATGACTTCAACTGAACGGATTTCCTTAACTTCTCTTAATATATCAGTTGTAGAACCAAAGGTTATTTTTAACGTTGCGCGTAAGAGATATACTGTTGTAATAATAATTCCTAGTGTCGATATAGCTGCTAGAATCGGATAATTCTGGAATAATCCTAGGAATGTTAAAAATTCGCTAATAAATCCTGACATACCAGGTAACCCTAAAGAAGCTAGTGCTGCTGCCAATAATATTCCACTTGTAAAAGGCATTGTCTTAGCCATTCCACCTAAATCATCAAACTTAGTTGTATGAACGCGATTGTAAATCACACCTACTATATAGAAGAATAATGCAGATAATAGTCCATGTGATACCATCTGGAATATTGCCCCTTGAAATCCTAAGGAATTCATAGCTCCTAATCCTAGCATAATAATACCCATATGACTTATACTTGAAAAAACAACAACCATTTTAAAATCCTTTTGTACAAACGCTAGAATGCCTCCATAGAATAAATTGATTATTCCTAATATAATCAATAATAAAGCTAAGGAACTTGTTATATCTGGGAAGAATGTATATTCAATTCTAAAAAGTCCGTAACCACCTATTTTTAAGAGTACGCCTGAAAGAATCATGCTCATTGGAGGTGGTGCTTGATAATGCACTTTTAGAATCCATGAATGGAATGGGAATAAAGGCATTTTTATTCCAAATGCAACTAATAAAGCTATAAATACTCCATATTTAAAAGTATCTGAAAAGGCAGATTCTCCTGTTATCTGTTCAATAACATAATAGGGAGAACTACTATTAGTTAAATTATACGCTATTGTGCTTATGTCACTTGTAAATACCGTCATATTATTCGAATATGTAGCTCCTGCATTAATAATCAGAGCAATAAATGCAACTAACATTATTGCAGATGCTAATCCATTATAAAGTAAGAAAGTAAACGCCGCGTTTTCTCTCTTATCTAACCCCCATATACCTACAAGGAAAAACATTGTAATTAGTGTAATTTCAAAGAAAATAAAGAATAAAAATAAGTTTAGGCACAAGAATACTCCATATAATCCAACTTGCATTATTGAGAAAATAATAAAATATTCTTTCCAACGCTTTTTAATCATATTAACTGCTGCAATTGCCGACATACTGGCAACTACTGTGGCTAAGAGAATTAACGCCATTGATAAACCATCGACACCCATACTATATCTAAATTCTAGTATTGTATCTCCAAATCCAGAATCATCTCCTAATGGTATCTCTATCCACTCTATATCTTCCTTAAATTGTATTCCATCTATATTTGAATCAAAACCCGCAAATAGGATTAGAGCTAACATTAAAGGTATTAATGTTACCAATACACCAATTAACTTAATTGTTCCAATTCTGTTGCTTGGCACAAAAGCTAGTATTAACACACCTAATAAAGGCGAGAAGGTAATAAGTGTAAGCAAACCAATTGATTCCATCAACTAAACAACCCCCTTGCCGCCAAGCTAACAAGTAATACTACTATACCAATCACTGTTACCAGACCATATGCTTGTACTTGACCGTTTTGTAATCTTGAACCAAGTTTTCCTATTCCAATAGAGATTGTTGATGCTAATTGAACAAGTCCCTCAATCACGTATTTATCAAACAAAACCAATGATTTCCCGAAAAGTGTATAAGGACCTATAATTATAGCGTCATAAATCTCGTCGATATAGTACTTATTATATAGTACTTTGTACACCCCTCTTGGTTCTATTTCTTTAACTTCCCTACCTCTACCGAATACTAACCAGGCCAAGATAATTCCTGTTAATGCAGCAACAATCGAAAGTATCATTATCCATTCTGGACCATGAACTTCTTTTGCTATTGTTTCACTGGCACTAATCCAATGACCAAAGCCCAAATATTCTATATATCCTGCAATAACTGCGAATGTTGCTAATATTATCATAGGTATTGTCATATTGCGTGGAGATTCATGAACTTTAACATTGTGTCGAGGCTTACCTGTAAATGTAAGAAAATATAATCTAAACATATAAAAAGCTGTTAATGAAGCAGTAAACAATGCTATCCAAAATAAAAACATATTACCACTTTCATAAACTGAGATTAGTATTAGATCTTTAGAGAAAAATCCTGAAAGTAATGGGAATCCAGAAATAGATAAGGCACCTATTAAGAATACCGTTCGTGTAATCTTCATGTCTTTACCTAATCCACCCATTTCTTTAATGTTCTGCGTATGAACAGCGTGTATTACACTACCTGCCGCTAAGAAAAGCAAAGCTTTAAAGAAAGCGTGTGTGAATAAATGAAATACACCAGCAATATAACCAACAGAACCAAGTGCCAACATCATATATCCTAGCTGACTAACTGTTGAATATGCCAATACTCTTTTTATATCATTCTGTACTAAGCCGATTGTAGCTGCAAATATTGCTGTAAATCCACCAACTATAGCAACAACAAGCAATGCAGTCTCAGAAGCTTCAAATAATGGAAAAGTACGAGCTACTAAATAGACACCAGCGGCTACCATTGTTGCTGCATGAATTAAAGCAGAAACTGGTGTTGGACCTTCCATCGCATCCGGTAACCATGTATGTAATGGAAACTGACCTGATTTACCCATTGCACCGACGAAGATTAAAATAGCAACTAAAGTAATAAAACCTGGATCAAGCATCCCTTGATCAACTGCATCAAAAATCTTAGCATATTCAAATGTGCCTAACTTCCAAAAAATTAATGATATGCCAATAAGAATACCTAAGTCACCAATTCTAGTTACTATAAAAGCTTTTTTTGCTGCAGCTTTTGCTGATTCTTTATAAAAGTAAAACCCAATCAATAGAAATGATGTCGCACCTACTAATTCCCAAAAGATATAAGCTTGAAATAAATTAGGTGATATAACAAGACTTAACATAGAAAACGAAAATAAAGATAAATAAGAATAAAATACTGAAAATCTTTTATCTTCATGCATATATCCCATTGAGTAGATAAAAACCATTAAACTAATTAATGTGACAACAAACATCATTAGAGCATTTAATTCATTAATTTCAAATCCTAAATTAAAAGTTGTATTCCCTACTTTCAACCACTCTATATTGTATATGTAATCTTCTACTTCTTGTACATATTTTTGAATGAATATAATTGTTGCTATTACAAAAGAAAATAGTATTGATACAATTCCAATATAAGCAGCTCCTTCCTTGAGCCGGCGACCAAATGCGACTAACAGCACGAAGGAGATGAAGGGAAAAAGTGGAACTAACCAAGCTATACTAAACATATAATCACCATTCCTTCTCTATTTTATCGCTTCATAATATCCATTTCATTGACATTAATGGTCCCTCTATTTCGGAAAAGAACTATTAATATTGCTAATCCTACAGCAGCTTCTACAGCAGCTACTGTTATTGTAAATATTGAAAATATTTGCCCTGATATATTCGCAAATAAACCGTATTTAGAAAATGCCACTAAGTTAATATTTGTTGCATTTAACATTAACTCTATAGATAGTAAGACAATTATTCCGTTCCTTTTATACAAAACACCAAAAACTCCTAGAGAGAATAAAATTGCTCCTACAGCTAAATATGCATTTAAAGGTACCACTATTTATCACTCTCCTTTTTTGCTAGTACTACTGCTCCAACCAAAGCAACTAACAATAATACTGATGCAGCTTCAAATGGAATAACATAATCAGTGAATAGTTTCATGCCAACAGTCATCACGTTATTTTCATCAAAACTAGACACCTCATTAGGCCAACTAGTAGTATATATACCATAGAATAAGAAACCACCTATTATTACCGCACCCAAAAGGGCTAATATTGTGTGACCCTTTCTTCTCACTTGTTCTTCATGATGTTGATTAGTCATCATTACACCTAACGCCATCATAATTGTAATAGCACCTGCATAAATCAATACTTGAACAAAGGCTAAAAATTCAGCATTTAACAATACAAATAATCCTGCTACTCCTAAAAAGGCTAGTCCCATCGACAGTACCATATGAATAACTTTCGTAAGATTTAATACTAGTACCCCACCTGTGATAGCCATTAAGGCGAAGATGAAGAAAGCGATGTATTGTCCTGTCATTATTTATTCGCCTCCCTCACATTTTTATCATTGCTTTCTAACCATTTTATATCTTTTAATAATTTATCTTTATTGAAAACTGCTAACTCAAAATTATTAGTCATTTGTATTGCATCAGTTGGGCAAACTTCTGTACATAAATCACATAATATACAAAGTCCGAAATTTATATCATATGTTTCTAAGACTTTTCCCTTTTTTTCTGGGTCCGGATTTGGTTTGCCTGTTAATGATATACAACTAGTTGGACAAATTCTAACACATTGATTACAGACAATACATTTGTCTACATCTAAATAATGAATACCTCTAAACCTATCAGGTTGTATAATTTCTTCATCTGGATATTGACTCGTTACCTTTGGTTTAAATAAGTATTTAAAGGTAATCCCCAATCCTGCTAGTAGATGTTTTCCCCACATGTTATCTCACCCCAATTCTAAAATACATTAAACGTCTTAAGTACCGCTGTTAATAACACATTAAACAATGCTAATGGAATAAGTACTTTCCATGCAAAACCCATTAGTTGATCGATTCTTACACGTGGAAATGTAGCTCGAATCCAGAATAGATAAAAAACTAATAATAAAAATTTAATAAGAAACCAAATTATCCCTGGAATAAAGTCTAATCCAAGAGGAGCATCCCATCCACCTAAGAACAATACTGTCATTAAGCTAGATAATGCAAATATATATGAGTATTCAGTTAGCATAAAGAATGCCCACCGAAACCCACTATATTCAACAAAATATCCCGCAACAAGTTCGTTCTCAGCTTCAGGTAAGTCAAAAGGTGTACGGTTTAATTCTGCATTACCAGCAATTATAAATACAACAAATCCTAAGAATTGTGGACCTATATTCCACATGCTTTCCTGTTGAGCATGAACTATATCTATTAAGTTCAAACTTCCAGTCATCAGCACTATTCCTAGAAATGAAAGAATTAATGGAACTTCATAGCTAACCATATGGGCCACTGAACGCATGCCACCCATAATCGCATATTTATTGTTTGAAGACCAACCAGCTAATAATATACCCGTTATAGTTAAACTTGATAAAGCACCGTAATATAAAAGTCCAACATTATTATTAGCAAAATAGACATTCTCCGCATAGGGAATTACTGCAAGTATTGCAAAAACTGGAGCAAATGCAATTATTGGTGCTAAATAGAACAAAAATCTATCAGCTTTTTTTGGAACTATGTCTTCTTTAATTAGTAATTTAAAAACATCTGCTTCACTTTGTAATAACCCCTTAAATCCAACACGGTTTGGACCATTACGCACTTGAATCGAACCAATAACCTTACGTTCAGAATATAAGGCATACATAACAAAAACTAAGAGTATCCCTAATACTATCGCTGCAACTATAATTAATATTAATAGATTTAACCATGAAAAAGGTTGGCTTAAAATTTCCATTATGCATCAACCTCCCCTAATACTATATCTATTGCTCCTAATATAGGTGGTATATCCGCTACTGTCTGTCCAACTAATAGCGACTCCAATATCTGTAAGTTAATAAAAGAAGGTCTTCTAAAGTGAATTCGATAGGGCTTATCCTTTCCTTTGCTCACAAGATGTATCCCTAATTCACCTTTAGAGGATTCAATTCTAGTATAAATTTCACCCTCTTGTGGTTTTAATATCTTTGGCACTTTCGCCATAATATCACCTTCAGGTATCTGTTCTACAGCTTGTTCAATTATATTTAATGATTGTTCTATTTCCTTCATTCGTACATCGTATCGATCAAGTATTGTACCTTCCTCTCCAACTGGTACATCAAAGTCAATACGATCATAAACTGAGTATGGTTGATTTTTTCGAATATCAAATTTTACATTAGCCCCGCGCAAATTAGGTCCAGTTACGCCATACTTTATAGCTGTTTCTCCGTCATACACACCTATCTCTCTAATCCTAGCTCTAAAGATTTCATTTCCTGTAATTAAAGTGTGGTAATCCTTTAATTTTGTACGCATTTCAGGAATAAAATCCTTAGCTTTTCCTAACCATCCTTCTGGTGCATCCCACTTAACTCCTCCAACTCTCATGTAGTTAAAGGTCATTCTTGCACCTGATAATTCATTTAATAACCTCATTATTATCTCACGATCACGAAATGCCCATACAAAAGGAGTTGTAGCTCCCAAATCTAAAGTAAACGTCCCCCACCATACTAAATGACTACAGATACGACTAAATTCCATTGCAATAACTCTCAAATATTCAGCACGATCAGGTACTTTTATATCCATTAGTGTTTCTACTGCATAGACTAATGAATAATTATTTAACATTGATGATAAATAATCTAAGCGATCAGTATAAGGAATTATTTGGGTGTAATTTAAATCCTCAGCAATTTTTTCTGTTCCTCGATGTAAATACCCTAATACCGGTGTAGCTTCAATAATTTTCTCACCATCAACTTTAACGACAACACGAAAAACTCCGTGTGTACTTGGATGATGGGGACCAATGTTAAGAATCATCTCTTCAGTACGTAATCCCATTTAACTACACCTCCTCTTCATGCTGAATATAATCTTTCCTAAGTGGATGACCAACCCAATCGTCATTAAGTAAAATACGTGTTATGTTTCTACCTGTAAATCTAATCCCTAATAAATCATATGTTTCTCTTTCCTGCCAATCAGAAGCCAGCCATATATCAATAACTGAGGGTACATTCCCTCCATCACGTTCAGTCTCTAATTTTACTGCTAGATATTCATCTCTTTCAAAAGAATATAAATGATATACAACTTCCATAAACTCCTCATAATCAACACCTGAAAGATTCATTAGAAAATCAAATTTCATATGTTCGTCATCTCTTATTGTTGTGGCAACTTCAAGCCAATATTCTTTATTAATTATTAATGTAGGCATATGAAAATTAACTTCATTTATATAACTTTCTTTAATAGCTTTATCTGATATATTCTTACTAATAATACCAACGTAATTTTCTAAAATAGATTGTTTAGGTGAAGATGCATTTACTTCATCACTCATTTTCTAATGGCACCTTCTTTCCTGTCTTTGCTTCATAGCGAATTTTATCTTGTAACTTATTAAGTCCATATATTAATGAAGCTGGTGTTGGTGGACAGCCTGGTACGTAAACATCAACAGGTATTATTTTATCAACACCATTAACAACATTATATGAATTAACATAAGGACCACCTGCAATTGCACAAGAACCCATTGCTATAACCCATTTCGGCTCAGACATTTGATCATATAAACGACGCACTACAGGAGACATTTTTTTTGTTACTGTTCCAGCAACTATCATTACATCTGATTGTCGAGGTGACGCTCTAAATATTATTCCAAATCTATCTAAGTCGTAATGAGCTGCACCTGCCTCCATCATTTCAATTGCACAACACGCAAGTCCAAACCCTAATGGCCACATTGAATTACTTCTAGCCCAACCCTTTAATTGCTCAAGTGTTGTTAATAAAATCCCTCTCTCCACCTCTTCTTGTTCTTCTGGTGTCAAATTATCTTGTTCTACCATGTAAACACCTTCTTCTTCCAAGCGTATGCAAGTCCAATAATAAGCATAAATATAAAGATTACCATCTCAATTAAAGCAAAAGCACTTAATTGACTAAGATCTTCAAAAGCAACTGCCCATGGATAAAGGAATACTGCTTCAACATCAAATACTACAAAAAGAAGAGCATATAAGTAATACCTGATATTAAATTGCACCCTTGCATCACCAATTGGGTCTAAGCCACTTTCATAAGTAGTCATCTTACTCTCTGTTGGATTCTTAGGTCTTAAAAGACGAGCTACTATTTCAATTGCTACGATTGGTAATAAAATACCTATTAGAATAAAAATCGCCATGCTAATATAACTATTACTATAAATTTGCTCCATAAACACTTCCCCTCCATCTATACTTTTTTGATAATACGACTATTTATTTTTAAAAATTGTCTTCTATACTATTTTAAACCTTAAACATATATATATTAAAGTATTTTATAATATTAAAAAATTTTTTTCCATATAAATTTAACAATTTATTTGAATATTATTAATTTTCTAATAATTCAACGCCATTAAACAATGTTTATTATATGTAGTAGGTTAATTAACTAATCAATATTCAAAAAAAAGTCCTCCCATTATTAATCTCTTCTATTGAATTTGTTTCCAAGTCAAAAGATATGATTAAAGGAAGGACTATCTTTTATTATTTTTTCTCCGCTAAATTAATACGATTTAATGCACGTTGAAGAGCAAGTTCTACACGTATAACATCTAATTCTTCATTAGATTTATTCGCCAAGCGCCTTTCAGCTCTTTCTTTTGCTTTTCGAGCGCGCACTAAATCAATATCTTCAGGAAGTTCAGCAGTCTCAGCCAAAATAACTGCTTTATTATTTCCCACTTCTAAAAAACCACCACTTATTGCAATACTCTGTTCTATACCATCTTTTTTAATGTTAACAATAGATATTGCTAATGGTGTTGCTAAAGGAGCGTGATTTGGAAGAATACCCAAATCTCCCACTTCTCCTTTTACTATAACCATATTAACAGCATCACTGTACACCTTACGTTCAGGTGTAACAATCTCTAATCGAATCGTACTCATTTATTCATCCTTCCCTTCTTCAAGGGTCCATACATTTTATTTTGTTTTCTCAACAGCCTCTTCAATAGTACCCACGAAAAGAAAAGCTGATTCTGGTAAATCATCGTGTTTACCTTCCAGAATTTCTTTAAATCCACGTACTGTATCTTTTACTGGAACATATTTTCCTTTATATCCTGTGAATTGTTCTGCAACATGAAATGGTTGTGATAAAAATCTTTGGATTTTCCTTGCACGAGAAACAGTTATCTTGTCATCCTCTGAAAGCTCATCCATACCTAAAATATTTATTATATCCTGTAACTCTTTATATCTCTGTAATATTCTTTGTACTTCTCTAGCTACATTATAATGTTCCTCACCTACAACAGCTGGTGACAAAATACGTGATGTTGAACCCAATGCATCAACTGCTGGATAAATTCCTAATTCAGCAATCTTACGATCTAAGTTAGTAGTTGCATCTAAGTGAGCAAATGTTGTAGCTGGAGCTGGGTCAGTATAGTCATCCGCAGGAACATATATAGCCTGAATTGAAGTTACTGAACCTTTATTAGTAGATGTAATTCTCTCTTGAAGTTGTCCCATTTCTGTTGCTAATGTTGGTTGATAACCAACTGCCGAAGGCATACGACCTAATAATGCAGAAACTTCTGATCCTGCCTGTGTAAAACGGAAAATATTATCAACAAATAACAATACATCCTGACCTTGCTTATCACGAAAATATTCTGCCATTGTTAGACCTGTTAAGGCAACACGTAAACGTGCTCCTGGAGGTTCATTCATTTGGCCGAATACCATTGCTGTTTTGTTGATAACACCTGAGTCTTTCATTTCATGATATAAGTCATTACCCTCGCGTGTACGTTCTCCTACACCTGCAAAAACAGATAATCCACCATGTTCTTGGGCAATGTTATTAATTAATTCTTGTATCAATACAGTTTTACCTACACCTGCACCACCAAATAATCCTATTTTTCCACCTTTAACATATGGTGCAAGTAAGTCAATAACCTTAATACCTGTTTCTAAAATTTCATCTTGAGTAGATAGTTCATCAAATTTTGGTGATTCCCGATGAATAGGATTATATTCTTTTGCATTAACTTCTCCAACTTCATCAATAGGTTGCCCTAAAACATTGAATACTCTTCCTAATGTAACTTCACCTACAGGTACTTGAATTGGTTTTCCTGTATCTTCAGCAACCATACCACGAACTAATCCATCAGTAGATGCCATCGCAACACAACGTACTATATTATCTCCTAGATGTGTAGCAGCCTCAACAACCAGGTTTATACCCTTTTCGCTCTCAGATTGAGCTTTTTGTTGTATGATAATAGCATTATAGATTTCAGGTAAAGATCCGCTTTCAAATTGAATGTCTACAACTGGACCCATAACTTGAACAACGTTTCCTTTACTCATAGGTTTACCTCCTTACATAATATATTAAGACAAGGCATTAGCTCCAGCAACAATTTCTGTAATTTCCTGGGTAATAGAGGCCTGTCTTGCTCTGTTATAAGTTAATGTTAATGAAGCTAACATATCATCTGCATTGTTAGTTGCACTATCCATTGCTGTCATTCGAGCTCCATTCTCACTTGCTTTTGCATTTAGTAATGCACTATAAATCAATGTTTCTGCATAGCGTGGTAATAATGAACTCAATACTTCTTCAGCCGAAGGCTCAAATTCAATAAATGCTGACATATTACCTTTTTCTCCATTTTCTATATCAGTTAAAGGTAATAGTTTTTTCTCAGTTGGAATTTGAGTCATTGCACTAACAAATTCATTGTAGTAGATATATACCTCATCAAAAATTCCTTCAGCATACATATTTACTACTGTATTTGCAATATTTTTTATCTCGATAAAAGTAGGTGCATCAGATAAACCTATTATCTCACCAACTAATGGATATTCACGTCTTTTTAGAAAATCGCGCCCTTTTCTTCCTATAACAAATATGTCATATTCTTCTGGCGTTTCATGACGTTCTTTAATCGATAAAATCAATTTTCGAAGTAGGTTTGAATTATATCCACCTGCTAATCCTTGGTCAGACGAAATTACTACATAACCTGTCTTTTTTATATCACGAACCTCTAACAATGGGTGTTCAACAATGTCAATCCTAGATGCAATCGAAGAAATAACATCACTCATTTTTTCTGAATAAGGACGTGATTCTTCTGCACGCTCTTGAGCTCGACGAAGTTTTGCTGCCGCAACCATTTTCATAGCTTTTGTTATTTGTTTAGTATTTTGCACACTTTTTATACGACGCTTAATCTCTCGAGTTCCTTGCATTCTTCTCCACCACCTTTTGCAAAGCATTGTTTAATGCTTTATCTAGAAGAATTAGTTAGACACAACAAATGTCTTTTTAAATTCATTGACTGCTGCTAATAATTTATCTTCTGTTTCTTTCGATAATTCTTTGCTCTCTTTAATTGCAATAAAAATATCATCATGTTCTTCATTTATAAAGGTTAAAAATTCCTTTTCAAATCTCTTAACATCCTCTAAAGGAATATCATCTATATAACCTTTAACGGCAACATATATTGAAACTACTTGTTTTTCAACAGGCATTGGTTGATATTGTTCTTGCTTCAAAATCTCCATTGTACGAGAACCTCTAGTTAATTTAGCCTGAGTTGTTTTATCAAGATCAGAACCAAATTGAGAAAATGCTTGCAATTCTCGATATTGTGCTAAGTCTAAGCGTAACGTACCAGCTATTTTTTTCATAGCTTTTACCTGCGCTGCTCCACCTACGCGTGATACTGACAAACCTACACTAACAGCTGGACGCATACCAGAATAGAAAAGATCTGATTCCAAGAATATTTGTCCATCCGTAATTGAAATTACATTTGTAGGAATATATGCAGATACATCACCGCCCTGTGTCTCAATAAATGGAAGAGCCGTTAAAGAACCTCCACCTAATTTATCACTTAATTTTGCTGCGCGCTCAAGTAATCTTGAATGTAGATAAAAAACGTCACCAGGAAAAGCTTCTCGACCTGGAGGTCGACGTAACAATAAGGAAAGCTCACGATAAGCGGCAGCTTGTTTTGACAAATCATCATAAACAACTAACACGTGTTGACCCTTATACATGAAGTACTCACCCATTGAAACTCCAGCGTAAGGAGCCAAATATAATAATGGTGCTGGTTCAGATGCACCTGCAGTTACTATAATTGTATACTCCATAGCACCATGTTTACGTAAAGTCTCTACTACATTTGCTACAGTTGATTGTTTTTGTCCAATAGCTACATATATACAAATCATGTCTTGACCTTTTTGATTTATAATTGCATCAATTGCTATTGCAGTTTTACCTGTTTGACGGTCGCCTATTATCAGCTCACGTTGTCCACGTCCGATAGGAACCATTGAATCAATCGCTTTAATACCCGTTTGCATCGGTTCATGCACTGATTTCCGATCAATTACACCTGGCGCAGGTGATTCTATTGGTCGATATTCAGTTGTATTAATTGGTCCGTTCCCATCTAAAGGTTGTCCAAGTGAATTTACCACTCTTCCAAGCATAGCCTCACCAACAGGAACCTCCATTATTCTACCTGTACGTTTTACTTGATCTCCTTCGCGAATATCAGTATACGGACCAAGTATAATTACACCAACGTTATGTTCTTCTAAGTTTTGGACCATCCCCATTACACCATTAGAAAATTCCAACAATTCACCTGCCATTGCATTTTCTAAACCATGTATACGAGCAATACCATCCCCAACTTGAATAACGGTACCAACCTCAGATACTTCAATCTTTGATTCATAGGATTCTATTTGCTGTTTTATTAGCGAGCTGATTTCTTCAGGTCTAATACTCATATTTTCACCCCTATCTTTAAACTCGCGATGCAGTTAGGTCTCTTTTCATCACTTTTAATTTCGTTTTAATACTTCCATCATAAACCTTGTCCTCAATTCTAATTACCATTCCCCCTAAAATTGAAGAATCAACAGTATTTGTTAATCGGACTTGTTTATTAAATTTTTCTGCAAATGATTTAATAATTTTTTCTTTATCTGTATCACTTAAAGTTACTACAGATATTGCTTCTACATCAATAATTCCTCGATAATTATTCGCCATTTTAATATACTCGTTTAATATTCCTTCTAATGCCTCTTGACGGTTATTATCAATTAATTGAAATAACATATTTTTGGTTACCTGTGATATGGCTTGACCAAATGTAGAATCAATAATATTTCTCTTTATTTCTCTAGTAATTTGAGGATGGTTTAAGAAATTTTTTATTTCTTCACTACCATAAATTACTTTTATTACTAATTGTAAATCTTGTTCTACTTTATCTAATAATTCAGTGTTTTTTGTTATTTCAAATAAAGCCTTTGCGTAACGTTTAGCTGCTAGTCCTTCAATCATTGGACTTCTCCTGCTTCCTTAATCATTTCATCAATAAATTTAGATTGTTCCTTTACATCTAATTCCTTCTCAATCATTTTCGAAGCAATTAATACTGATAAAGAACCAACTTGATTACGCAATTCTATAACAGCCTTATCCTTTTCATGTTGTATATCTTGAACTGCTTGTTCTTTAATACGTTTTGCTTCAGCTTTCGCTGCAGAAAGTAGTTCATCAGCTTGTTTAGAGCTAGAAATATTAGCCCTCTCAATAATATCTTGAGCTTCAACACGGGCTTTGTGAAATGTTTCGTTCTGCTCTTTTAATATCTTTTCTACTTCCAACTTACTATTCTCCGCACTGCTTATTTGCTCTTTAATTTTTTGTTGACGAGTATCCATTATATTAACTAATGGATCAAATGCGAATTTCCATAAAAGCAAAAATAATATAACAAAAGCTATTATTTGAAGAAGAAAACTACCCCAATATAATGTCATAAGTTTTTCACGCTCCCTCCTTTAATTAAAGGAAGGCAGGGGTATAGCCCCTGCCAAGGTACTATCTTAAGCATTTAATAACATAAATGCAATTACAACTGCTATAATAGGCAATGCCTCAATCAAACCTACACCGATAAACATAGTAGTTTGAAGAATTCCACGTGCCTCTGGCTGACGAGCAATTCCTTCAATTGTACGACTGATAACTAATCCATTACCGATACCAGCACCTAATGCCGCTAAACCTACAGCAATACCTGCCCCTAAAAGTCCCATTTATATATCCTCCTTTGAAAAATAAATTTATATAATATTATTAATAAATAACTATTATTAATAAAATTTTTAACTAATTAATGCTCGTGTGATATTTTCTGAGATATGTATACCATACTTAAAATGGTAAATACATAAGCTTGGATTGAACCAACAAAGATACTGAATCCCTGCCAAATTACTAACGGAATTACCCCAGCAACCCCTAACATAAGAATAACTCCTATTAATACTTCACCTGCAAAAATGTTACCATAAAGACGCATTCCTAACGTTAAGAATTTAGAAATCTCCTCAATAATATTAAGTGGTAGCCATATAGGGTAAGGTTCAAAATAATGCTTAATATAACTTTTCGCACCTTTATATTGTATGCTTAATATATGAGTCAAAAGGATTATTGATAAGGATAACGCTAAAGTTACACTTGCATCAGCTGTTGGAGATTTCCACCAAGCTACTTCGACTACATGATGTCCATCATGTATGATTTCTGATTCATGTATCATCTCTTCTGTAATAATTTCTGAACCAAGAATAGTTAAAGGTTCGTCATGAATAGTTATAATATTGAATGGTAATCCCAGCATATTTCCAACAAAAATAAATAATATTAATGTTAAAGCAAGGAACACAAACTTTGCTCCTTTTTTAAGACCAATTGTACTTCCAATAATTCCATAAACAAAATCTACTATCCATTCAAACACATTCTGTATTCCCGATGGCACACCAGATGTTAATTTCCTTGTCGCAGCTATAGCCAAAATAATTACTATTAAGGAAGTTACAATTATCATTAAAGATGTTGAAAGGTTAAATTGCAACCATGGCATAGATTCTGGTGCCCACACAGGTTGTATATGTTCCACGGCTTTCACTCCTTTCCTATAATAATTTGTTTTTTTTGGTTAATGTACCAGATTTGCTGAAATTTGTTCACTTTTTTTTATTGATTTGATTTTATGCTATCCACAACTGAAATTACTTGAGTGGAAAATAAACCTATCAGAGTGGAGTAAATATTGAAATATTGAGGATATTGCAAAACAAGTAGAATTACTAATAAGGATAAAGCAGTTCTCGTTAACATTCCTGTAGAAGCAAATCTAGTTTTGTCATGTTCATCTGTTCTTGCTGCTATCTCCCCTATTTTATTAACCTTCCATGCTGTATATATGGTATTTATTAGACTAACAGTTGTACCTATTAGTAATCCTAAAAATATTGATGAATATGGAGTAAAAGCTCCAATCAAATAAACAAATAATAATATTAGTGTATACTTTGCAATTCTTATTACCTTTAATTTGTAATCTTCTAAGGAATTCACAGTTAAAAATCAATCCTCTAAAAAAATTTTTATCAGCCTTATTATCGAAAGAATTCCAAGAATTAAACCTAAGGCTAGTCCAATTAATAAAAATAACGGCGAGCTTTGAAAAGTCTGATCTAGCTTATTACCTATCCAGACACCTAAAATAACCATTATAGCTAAATCAATACCCATAGCACCAACCACAGCCATTGCACGCCAAGGATTATCCTTGTCTTTATTCATATTCGACTCACCAACAGACTTATATATTTATTATGTATACCACTAGACAGTATACCAAAAACGCTTTCACTTTAGCAAGATAAAATTCACAGAAAATACAAACATTTTAGAATGAAAATATTGTCTATTTATTAAAATATTTAATTATAATATCTGCAATTCTATCTGATGCATAGCCATCTCCATAAGGATTAACTGTTTTAGTCATTTTATCATAAGCTGATTTATTGCTAAGTAATTCATGTGCAGTATTATAAATTTCATCTTCATCTGAACCTACTAATTTTAATGTTCCAGCATCAATACCCTCTGGTCGTTCCGTCGTATCACGCAAAACAAGAACAGGAACCCCAAAAGATGGCACCTCTTCTTGCAAACCACCTGAATCGGTAAGAACCAAATATGCTTTAGCTTCAAAATTATGAAAATCAATTACATCTAACGGTTCTATTAAATGAATGCAGTCATTATTACCCAAAATCTTATAAGCCATTTCTTGAACTAATGGATTTAGGTGAACAGGAAAGACTACAGCTATATCATCATGCATCTCTACTAAACGATTAATAGCTCGAAATATTCTTTCCATCGGAGCTCCAAGATTCTCTCTCCTGTGAGAAGTCATTAATACCATTCTTTTATCCTTTATTTTTTTAAATATAGGATGAAAATAATCTTGACGTACTGTAGTTTTAAAAGAATCTATTACGGTGTTACCTGTAACAAAAATATTATCATTTTTTTTATTTTCTTTTAATAGGTTGTTAGCTGACCACTCTGTAGGTGCGAAATGTATGTCTGCTAAAACACCAGTAAGCTGACGATTAATTTCCTCTGGAAAAGGTGAATTCTTATTCCATGTTCTTAACCCAGCTTCAACATGACCTATTGGTACTTGATGATAAAATGCAGCTAAACTGCCCAAAAAAGTAGTACTAGTATCACCATGTACTAGTACAATATCTGGTTTTTCTTTATTAATTACTTCTTCTAATCCCTTTAATGCATGTATAGCTATTTCAGCTAACGTTTGCTTTTCCTTCATTATATTAAGATCATATTCTGGAGTAATATTAAATACCTCCAAAACTTGATCAAGCATTTCTCTGTGTTGTGCTGTAACACATACAATACTCTCAAAATTTTCTTTTCTATGTTGTAATACCTGTACTAATGGTGCCATTTTTATTGCTTCTGGTCTAGTGCCGAAAATTGTTAAAACTTTAATTTTTTTGTTCATATTAGCACTCCCTATTTTGTTCCAAATAACCTATCACCCGCGTCACCCAACCCTGGAACAATATACCCATGATCATTTAATTTCTCATCTACTGCCGCAACATATATATCAACATCTTCATGATCATCTTGAACTCGCTTTATTCCTTCAGGGGCAGCTATCAAACACATAAGTTTTATGTTTTTTGCTTCTTTTTTCTTAAGTAAGTGAATAGCTGCTGATGCTGATCCTCCAGTCGCTAACATTGGATCAATTACTATTAAATCACGTTCGGCAATATCTGGAGGTAATTTTATATAATATTCAACGGGATTTAATGTTTCTGGATCTCTATATAAACCTACGTGTCCAACCTTCGCAGATGGTATTATTTTTAATATTCCATCAACCATTCCTAAGCCTGCTCGTAAAATTGGAATAATCCCAACTTTTTTACCTTCTACTATCTTAGAATTTGTCTTGCTAACAGGTGTTACAATCTCTACATCTTTTAGTGGTAAATCCCTAGTTATTTCGTAAGCCATTAAAGTAGCTACTTCATCCACTAATTCACGAAATTCCTTAGTTCCTGTTTTTTTGTTTCTTATGTGAGTTAGTTTATGTTGAATCAAAGGATGATCAAATACATACAACTTAGACATTCTATCCCTCCCATATTTTTCGTAATTAATAATTGGTTACTATTCATATAAAGGATACTTTTTGGTAAGTTGATCTACTCTATCCTTTGCGTTTATGTGAATTTCTTGATTATCAGGATTTTTGATTGTCATTTCTATAATATCAGCTATCTCATCCATTGCTTCCAGTCCCATACCTCTAGTTGTTACAGCAGCAGTGCCAATTCTAATTCCACTTGTTACAAATGGGCTTTTCTGTTCAAATGGAATAGTATTCTTATTGCATGTAACCCCCACTTCATCAAGTATATGTTCAGCATCTTTTCCCGTGATATCCATATTCGTTAAATCTATTAATATCAGGTGGTTATCCGTTCCACCAGATACTAATCTAAACCCTTTTTCTGTTAGCCTTTGTGCAAGTCTTTTGCAATTATCTACTACTTTTATGGCATATTCTCTAAACTCAGGTTGTAATACTTCACCAAAAGCAACTGCCTTTGCAGCAATTACATGCATTAATGGTCCACCTTGAATACCAGGGAATATTGCTTTATCAATAGCTTTTGCATACTCTTCTTTACAAAGAATCATGCCACCTCGTGGACCACGTAATGTCTTATGCGTTGTCGTCGTAACAAAGTCTGCATATGGAACCGGGCTAGGATGCTGACCTGCAGCCACTAATCCTGCTATATGTGCCATATCAACCATAAATAAAGCTCCAACTTCGTCTGCAATTTCTTTTATCTTACTAAAATCAATAATTCTTGGATATGCGCTAGCTCCTGCAACAATTAATTTTGGCTTATTAGCAATTGCTAACTCTTTAACTTTTTCATAATCAATAAGTTCTGTTTCTTTGTCAACTTGGTATGAAATAAAATTATATAAAACTCCAGAGAAATTCACTGAACTTCCGTGAGTTAGATGTCCACCATGAGAAAGATCCATTCCTAAAACTGTTTCTCCTGGCTTTAATACTGAAAAATAGACAGCCATATTAGCCTGGGCACCAGAATGAGGTTGTACGTTTGCGTGTTCAGCATTAAATATTTCTTTTGCTCGATCCCTAGCTATATCTTCAACTATATCTACAAATTCACAGCCACCATAATATCTTTTCCCAGGATATCCTTCAGCATATTTGTTTGTTAATACAGTTCCTAATGTTTCTAATACAGCTTTACTAACAAAATTCTCTGAAGCAATTAATTCTATTTTTGAGCGTTGACGGTTAAGTTCTAGATTTATCGCTTCTGCAATTTTAAAATCATTCTTTTTCAAATTTTCCATAATTAAATCCCCCATATAATGTTATTTAATTTTGACCTTCATAATATTTAGTATATCGAGCACGTTCTCCTCCAATTAGCTTTGGTCTTGTACCTGCCATAGTGAGATGTGCTTGACCAATATTCTTTATAGATGATCTCATTGGAACTGCTACATGCTTTAGATGCATTCCAATAAATGTATCTCCAATATCTATACCTGCATCAGCCTTAATAAATTCTACTAATACTGGATCGGTTAGATGATTATAAGCATGTGTTGAAACAGCACCTCCAGCCTTTAATACTGGAACGACCGTTACTACTTCTAACTTAAACTTTTCCGCAGTAGTCCTCTCTACTACTAAAGCACGATTGATATGCTCGCATCCTTGAAAGGCTAAATGAAAATCATATTTATCTCGATGTTGCAACAGTACTTTAAATATTTCTCTCGCAACTTCTTCATTACTATTAGTTCCAATCTTCTCTCCAAGAACTTCACTTGTGCTAATACCAACAACCAAGATATTATTATTATTTAATGGATAGGCTTTTAACAATTCAGTTGTTGCTATATCTACTTGAGAATTAATGTTCTTTAAATTCATAGTTTTTATCTCTCACCATTTTCTATTTTACTTATCTTATGTAATCTTTTTTCATGGCGACCACCTTCAAACTCTTCTTGTAACCATATTTCCACTATTTCCAAAGCAACATTCAATCCTGTTGTCCTCCCACCTAGACATAAAATATTAGAATTATTATGTTGACGTGTAACTTTTGCTGTATAACAATCCTGTACTAATGCAGCACGTATACCCTTAACTTTGTTAGCAGCAATCGACATTCCTATCCCTGTACCACAAATTAAAATTCCACGGTCTACTTCATTATTTATAACTTTTTGTGTTACAGGGTAAGCATAGTCAGGATAGTCTACTGACTCAATACCGTCTGTACCTAAATCTTCATACTCAATTTCTAACTCAGTCATAATAGCTTTAATATGTTCTTTTAGTTCATAACCCCCATGATCTGATGCAATAGCAACTTTCATCAAATTCAACCCCCATTATTTCTGGTTAATATCTAATATATTATACCTTATTTACTAATAAAAAAAAAAGAGAGAGTTATCCCTCTTCAGGCTGTTGAAAATTGTCCAATTTTTGCGTTACTGGTAGCATATGTAGTTTACAACGTGCTCACGATGTCCGTTACCTTTCTTCTAATAGAGTAAAATACGGAAGAAAGGTACTCCCATAAGTCACACTAACGTAACCTACATATACTTTTGCTCAATGTAAATTCCGTTCCTCAATTTAAGCGTGCCTTGAACTTGAACATTTTCAACAGCCTGTTATTTTGTTAACTTTATAAACATTCTAAAGAAAGAGTTATTTCTCTTATTTATTTTTCATCAATTTCATTTATACTATCATGTTTTTTTAAAAAATTATCAATTGATTCTTCTATTTCTTTTGCAGTCAATCGATATGTTTCCAAATCCCTTCCGTAAGGGTCAGCTATATCTAAAGTCAATATTTTTTCTGTTATCTTCTCTATTTCATTTAAATCTTCTTTAATTATTTCCTTAAAATCATTTTTATATCGATTTATCTCTACTAATATTCTATCTGTTTCTTTGAGTAGGAAGTTATACTTTTCTTCTAATTGTTCTATCATCAATTGATTCATTGAAAGAAATTTCTCTTTCTTGTTTTCAACTTCAGTATATAATTCTTTTAATCTCTCTTGACTTTCTTTTATATCTTCATTAAAAAGACTAAATTCTTTTAATGTATAAATTTTTTCTGTTTTAGTAGGGTTTTGATCAATCAAGATTTGTTTATGATTATTGGTCATTGTTAATATAATATCTGACCAATCCAGCAACTCTTCTGTAACTTTTTGCGATTGATGATTCTCATTTATATATTCATTAATAATTGTTTGTGCGTGTTCAGAATAGGAATCCCCATCAATTGCAGCTAACCCAGCTGACTTAACTTCAATATCTAAATTATCTTCTAAAATCTTTTTTTTCAAAATTTTCTCAGCCATTGGGCTTCGACAAGTATTTCCAGTACAAACAAATAATATATTCATAGTATCAAACCTTTCCAGTAAATTCATCCCTATTAATCCTTTAAAATATATTATTATTTATTTAATGCTTTTATTGTAAATTATATACTAAATATAATATCAAAAATCCTACCGCAATGCCTACCTGTCCAAAAATCCTATTAAGTTTTAAACACTCTGGACCAACTTCTGTAACAACTAAATAAATCATAGCTCCACTTGCAATAGATAATCCAATTGAAATCCAATGTGAAAAAATCTCCCCGACAATTAAACTTATTATTGCCCCAACTGGTATAAATAGTCCTGTCATTAAAGGTAATAGTACTACATTTCTTCTGGATAAATTACCTAAATACAAAGTTGAAGCTACACTAAGTCCTTCTGGAATATTATGTAATGCTATTATAAAAGCTACCCTTATTCCTAAATCTGTATGACTAACATAGCCTGCTCCAATTGCTAATCCTTCAGGTATATTATGTAATGCTATAGCCATTGTCATAAAATAACCCATACGCAAATAGTAATTTCTAGAACTATTTTTGTTGTAAATAGATTCTGAATGTGAAAAAAATCTTAATAAAATTTTATCAAATATAACCATAATTACAATGCCAATAAGTGCACCAATAATTGTATAAAAAATATTCCCATATTTTAATGATGTGGGAATTAAATCGACTAGAACTAACAAACCCATCATTCCAGTGGCTATTCCTAAATAAAAAGCTAAAGTACTTGAACTTGGTCTACCAAATAACAATAATATTAAACCCCCAAGACCTGTTGCCAATCCCGATAACAAACTTAATATTAAAAGATGTTCCATAGGCTAAACCAAAAACTTAATTCCAATTATTATTAAAACAATTCCACCAAATATTTCTCCATAGTCACCAGCTAATATATTAATTTTATTACCTAAATATAGTCCAAGTCCTGACATCACTGTTCCAAAAAAACCAAATATAAATATTACTGAACATAAACTTAATGAATTAAGACCTAACGAAAAGCCTGTAGACAAAGCATCTATGCTCACACTAAAAGCTATTAAGATTAAACCGAACAGATTAGAATAATCCAACTTGTTATTTTTTACACCAATAACTGCTGACCAAAGCATATTAGACCCCAAAATCACTAAGATTATTCCTCCTATAGGTTCAGCAATATTCCCAACATATGTTGCCAGATACTTACCACTAACAAGACCTACTAAAGGCATAATTATATGAAATATTCCAATTGTAATACTTATCTTAAAAATATTTTTCCAACTTATCTTCTGTAACCCTAACCCAATTCCTAAAGAAAAGGCATCCATTCCTAAAGCAATTGCTAATAAAACAATCATAATGTTTCCTCCATAACCTCTTGTCAATCCTTGTCCCTTCAAAGTTATGCAGGAAATTATGATTTAATGATTCATTTTGATAAATCTATAATATATTTATTTGCAGCCTTAATTACTCTATTCATAATTGAATGTCCAATTCCTTTTTCTTCCACAGCCTCAACTATTATATAATTGATATTATTTAAATCAAAGATTCTTAAAGCATCATATAAATGTTCAGCCATTGGATAGAGGTTATCTTTATTCCCGTAAGCTAAAGTAATGTCGGCATTTACAAATAGACTTTTATGCTCTTCTAAAGTTAATACCCCTACACTTTTCCCTAGTTTAAATTGTTCACTAACAAGTAACTTTATTTTGTTAATTATCTCCAGTTCGTTTCCTTTAACTATAACCATTTCCCCTTTAGGTGCATAATGTTTGTATTTTATCCCTGGAGAACGAGGTTGATCATTTTTTTCGTTTGTAGTATCTATCTCTACTTCCCCCAATACTTCCTTTAATTCTTCTATAGTTACTCCACCTGGTCGTAATATTAATGGAATTTCTCCACTTACATCTATTACAGTAGATTCGATTCCAACACCTGTTGCTCCACTATCGACAATACCTTCTATTTTACCATTTAAGTCATTTAATACATGTTCTGATGTTGTAGGGCTTGGTTTGCCTGAACTATTTGCACTTGGAGCTGCTATTGGAATACTTGCGTTTTCTAATATTGATAATGCAATAGGATGATTAGGCATTCTAACAGCTATTGTGTTTAACCCCGCAGTAACTAAGTCTGATATTCCATCTTTTTTCTTAAAAACTATTGTCAATGGACCAGGCCAAAATTTAGTTATTAACAATCGACTAGTTTCATTAACTTCATCGGTTAAATCATATAACTGTTCTATATTAGCAATATGTACTATTAATGGATTGTCACTTGGACGTCCTTTTGCAATAAAAATATTTTTTACTGCTTCTTTATCTAAAGCATTAGCTCCCAATCCATAAACTGTTTCTGTTGGAAATGCTATTACTTCTCCATCTTTTAGTTTCTCAGCAACTTCTTTAATTGCAATAATTGATTCTTTGGTATTATCATCATAGATCTTCCATATCTTTGTCTTTTTCTTTTCCAACACATGTCACCTATCTCTTATTTTTAATTAAATTAAAGCTTATTTTAAATACTATTACAACATAATTTACGAATAATATTTGCAATAAAGTTATTAACAGTCTGTTAATAAGCTGGGGATAACTATCTGGATAAATTCATTATTTACTAAATCAGCTAAATTAAATAAAAAAAAGCCAGATTATATTAAATCGGGCTTAATATTATTTAATTACTAAATATTTTTCAACACTTTATCCACAAGATTTCAACATTGTTACGCTTTGAAAAATTGTTTTATCTTATTTACTATATCAGCAATGAAAAATCTAACTTCAACATCTTCATCTTCTATAGTAGTCTTAATTCCTTCTATTGCATCAATATCTTGGACTGCACTACTTGTTGACATATCAATAAAACATAATGGAGGAAATAATACACACCACCAATTTTCCCCTTCGCCAGCTCCTATAGTGATTCTTAAGGCTTCATAGTCTCCTGCTGGATACACAGCTTGACCATACATTTTTGTTGGGAAAGGAAACGTGCCTAGTTCAACTTTTAATGACTGATGATAAGTAAAACCATTTACTTCAATAATTTCTTTTACCAGTCTATCTATTTCAGGTATGTTTTGCTCAATGATTAATCTAGCTTCATCAATATTCTCAATTTTATTTACCCATTGGTTAATTTGATCAACAACTACATCAGTTACTTCTCTTTTTAACCATTGATCCTCAATAGAATCACTATTAGCAATAATTCTAAGACGTATAGCTTCTTCTGGTATAGTTGATTGATTAGAAATTGCTATAACCGAATCTTGTTTTCCATTGCTCCAACTCATTAGTAGAATAATAGAAATAAATAATATGTATGACACTTTTCTCATAAACGTTTCCCCTCTCATTTCTCTTTAGTTACAGTATGACCTGAAACTTGGGAGGTTAAACGTAGAAAAATATCTATATTAGAACCAACCTATTATAATCCTTGAAACTCCTTGATAATCAACAATTGTTTTTGTTTCCTTAGCTCCATGATTTTTTAAAAGAGTGTTTAATTTTTTTTCCTGTCCTATTCCTATTTCAAAGGCAATAATACCCGGTTGTTTTAATATTTTTTGACTATCTATTAAAATTTTACGGTAATATTCCAGTCCATCTTTACCGCCATTTAATGCCAATATCGGTTCATAGTTTTTGACTTCAGGCATTAATTGTAGAATATCAGTACTAGGTATATACGGGGGATTTGAAGCTATTATGTCAACATATATTTCTTTATCTAGTAAAGGACCAAGGAGATCACCTTGATGAAAAGTTACATTTGCCTTCAATTTCTTTGCATTATCAGCAGCTGTCAGTAATGCTTCATTTGAAATATCGACAGTATGAATCTTCCATGTTTTTTTTTCCAAAGCTAGTGTAACAGCTATTGCACCACTACCAGTACCGACATCTAAAACAGTTATTGGCTCACTCTTCCATAGAATACCTGCTTCATTAATGATTGCTTCAATAAGTAATTCTGTTTCTGGTCGTGGAATTAGAACATTAGGATTAACATTAAAGTCTCTACCATAGAAATTCTGAATCCCTGTAATATACTGTAGGGGTTCATGATTTATTCTTCTATCTATTAATCTATTTAATAAATTGAACTCCTCTTGATTCATCTTTTCAAATAAATTAAAAATAAACTTACTTCTATCCCAATTATATATATTACATATTAGAACTTCTGCATTTAAACTGGCATTTTCTATATTGCTCTGTTCTAAAATTAAAATCGCCTTATCAAAAGCCTCTTTTACTGTCATCTATCATTACTCCGAGTCAGTACTTTTTAATAAATCTGATTGAACTTGAACTTGTAAAGCTGAGATGATTTCATCTAAGTCTCCATCAATAATATAATCAAGTTTATGTAATGTTAGTCCTATTCTATGATCTGTAACACGACTTTGTGGAAAGTTATATGTCCTTATGCGTTCACTTCGATCGCCTGTTCCAACTTTAGATTTTCTCTCAATATCTAGTTTTGCCTGTTCTTCTGCACGTTGTTTTTCGTATATCCTCGCCCGAAGTACTTTCATTGCCTTTTCTTTATTTTTAATTTGCGATTTTTCATCTTGACAAGATACAACAACTCCAGTAGGGACATGTGTTAAACGTACAGCGGACATTGTTGTATTTACGCTTTGCCCACCTGGTCCACTGGAGGCAAATGTATCAACCCTTATATCTTTCTCATGAATTTCTACATCAATTTCCTCAATCTCAGGTAGAATAGCTACCGTTGATGTCGATGTATGAATTCTTCCACCTGATTCAGTTGTGGGTATGCGTTGAACACGATGTGCTCCACTCTCGTATTTTAGCTTACTATATACCCCTTTACCATAAATCATAAATATTATTTCCTTGAAACCTCCTACTCCTGTACTACTAGCGTCAATAATTTCTACTTTCCAACCCTGACGTTCTGCATACCGAGTGTACATTCTGTATAGATCCCCAGCAAAAAGAGCCGCTTCGTCTCCACCCGCAGCACCTCTAATCTCAACGATTACATTTTTATCATCATTGAGATCTTTAGGAAGCAACAAAACCTTTAATTCTTCTTCTAGCTTTTCCTTTTTATCAGATAATTCATCTACTTCCATTTTTACCATTTCACGCATTTCTTGATCGAGTTTTTCCGTAAGCATTGATTTTGCATTATTTAATTCATCTATAACGTTTTTGTACTCAACATATTTTTGAACAGTATCTTCAAGTACTGACTGCTCTTTTGAATATTCTTTTAGTTTTTTTAAATCATTGACGACCTCAGAATCCATTAATAAATCACTTAATTCATTATAACGGCTTTCCAATTCTTTTAACCGTTCAAGCACTTCACTCACCCCATAATTGGTATTAATTTTTAATTGTATAACATTAGAATTATATACAATATATCTTACGTGGTCAAAAAATATTTATGGGGACCGTAATAATTCTGTGGCGTTGCCTATTTTACTTCTGTTTATACCATTAAAAAAAAAACAGAGATGAATCATAATTTTTTATGAATCATCCCCTAACACTTGGACTTAACGAATATTCCCTCTAAAATTTTTGTCAAACATTCTAAAATCATTATCATAAATATCTGTTGGTGTACCAGCATTGATTCCGTCACCTATGTCTCTTAAGCGACCAAACAAATCAGCATCAGATGTAATCATTACTCTGTAATTGTTTCTTGCAAGTTTGTTTAATTTGTTATATACATCTCTTTCCACATTAGACGCTTGATTAGATTGAATTTTGTCATCTAGATCTAAGGCAACGTAGACATTACCACCAGCTATAACAACTGTTGCATCATCAACACCATTTACTTTTCCTGCAGTATCAGCCATTTTCTTGGCTTCCTCATTGTTATTCATAGTATTGTTCATGTTGTTATTACTGTCTCTGTCTGTCATACGATTATCATAGTCATTAGCATAATAAGGTGATACATTATTATCTGACATTTCACCTCTAGATAACGGTAATTCTTCATTATTTGCAGTACATGCTGTTACTCCAATTATTAAAATGCTTAACAATAATAATAAAGTAATTCTACATTTATTCACTTTACGTCACCTCCTCAAGTATATACTTCCCAAGAAGAGGTTAAAAAATTTTGTTTATTTATTCCTTATTAGGTACCTCATGGCAATGTCTGCAACGAGCTTCATAACTTTCTGAAGCACCTACTTTGATTATTGAGTCGTTATAATTAGCTGGCTCATTATTAATTAAACGCTGTGTTCTAGAAGCAGGACCACCGCATTTAATACATATTGCCTGTAATTTAGTTGTAAATTCCGCTTTAGCTAATAATTGTGGAGAAGGACCAAATGGTTCTCCTCTGAAATCTAGATCTAATCCAGCACATATAACTCTAACTCCTCTATCAGCTAAATCATTACATACATCAACTATACCTTGATCAAAAAATTGAATTTCATCAATCGCTACAACATCAATATCCGAATAAACTTTTTCTAAAATTTCCATTGAATTATGTACAGCTTCAGCTTCAGCTTGATTTCCATTATGAGAGACTACTGCAATATCGCTAAATCGATCGTCAATTACTGGTTTAAAGGTTTGTACTTTTAATTTTGCATATCTCGCTCTTTTAATTCTTCGAATTAATTCTTCACTTTTCCCCGAAAACATACTTCCACATATAAATTCAATCCAACCGTCATGTTTATAATACATCATCATTAGGTATTCTCTCCTCTGCTAATTTTCATTAGAAAAAGAAAGGCAAGCCTTAGCTTGCCACAGGCTGTTGAAAATGTCCAATTTCTTCGTTACTGCTTAAATCTTCGGTACTCACTTACATCTATGTAAGCTCCGTTCCTCGATTTAAGCGTGCCTTGAACTAAAACATTTTCAACAGCCTATAATTTTGTTGACTTTGTCAACAATCTAAGGCAGCCTTAGCTTGCCACAGGCTGTTGAAAATGTCCAATTTCTTCGTTACTGCTTAA
>CAZIGM010000001.1:70285-92903 GCA_964538675.1 uncultured Bacillaceae bacterium
ATCTCTGGTACTCACTTACATCTATGTAAGCTCCGTTCCTCGACTTAAGCGTGCCTTGAACTAAAACATTTTCAACAGCCTATAATTTTATAATTTATATTTCTTATTAAATTTGTCTACACGACCACCAGCATCAATTAATTTTTGTTTGCCAGTGTAAAATGGATGACATTCTGAACATATCTCTACACGTAGATTCTCTATAACTGAACCAGTTTCGAAAGTATTTCCACATGCACATTTTACTGTAGTTTTTTTATAATCAGGATGAATTCCTTTTTTCATCAACCTTCACCTCTTTCTGCCCTGAATCATTAACGAAACAGAGTTCCATTGCAATTACATGACGTATTATAACATGATTTGTTATTTTATTTCAATAAAAGTTATTATTTAATTGATACCTTGACTTTATTTATTATTAATTATTTTATCTAATTGATTAATAAATTCATCATTTGTTTTTGTTTCTTTTAACCTCTTTATTAAAAAGTCTGCGAAATCATTTTGATCTGACATTATTTTTCTTAATGCCCATATTTTTTCTAAATGATTTTTAGGAAGTAATGTCTCTTCACGTCTAGTGCCAGAACGTCTAACATCAATAGCTGGGAATATTCTTCGCTCAGCTAATCTTCGATCTAGATGTAATTCCATATTTCCCGTTCCTTTAAATTCTTCATATATAATATCATCCATTCGCGAACCAGTGTCTATTAAGGCTGTAGCTAATATAGTTAAGCTACCACCTTCTTCAATATTCCTTGCCGCACCAAAAAACCGCTTTGGTCTATGTAGAGCTGCAGGATCTATTCCACCCGATAAAGTTCTTCCGCTTGGAGGAATTACCAAATTATAAGCTCTTGCAAGCCTAGTGATACTATCTAATAATATAACAACATCTTTTTTTGCCTCAACTAATCGCTGAGCTCGCTCTAAAACTAATTCAGATACTTTCACATGATTCTCAGGCAATTCATCAAATGTAGAACTTATAACTTCAGCATTAACTGATCTTTGCATATCTGTAACTTCTTCAGGTCGTTCGTCAATCAATAAAATCATTAATTCAATATCTGGGTAGTTAGTACTTATTGAATTAGCAATTTCTTTTAACAGTAATGTTTTACCCGCTTTAGGTGGAGCAACGATTAATCCTCTTTGTCCTAATCCAACAGGTACAAGTAGATCAATAATTCTTGCTGCAATGTTAGTTGGAGATGTTTCTAATTTTAATTTTTCTGTTGGAAATATTGGGGTGAGAGCTGGAAAATGTAACCTTTCTGATGCAAGTTCAGGATCTTGTCCATTTACTGCCTCAACATGTAGCAGCCCAAAATACCTTTCGTTTTCTTTTGGAGGTCGCGCCTTACCTGAAACAAGATCACCCGTTCTTAAATCAAATTTTCTTATCTGTGAAGCTGAAATATAAATATCCTCATTACTTGGTAAATAATTAATAGGTCTTAAAAATCCATATCCATCGGAAAAAATCTCTAATACTCCTTCTAAAAACATAAGACCAGCATTTTCTGTTTGAGCTTTTAATATTGAGAAGATTAATTCCTTCTTTTTCATTTTACTATAATATGGAATTTCAAACTGTTTAGCTAACTGGTATAACTCAGTTAATTTTTTTGTTTCTAATATAGAAATACTTAAATTCATATTTACACCTACTTCATTAAATTCGCAAATCAACAACTACTCATTATATGTTTTTATAATGCCAAAGCATTGAAACCTTATTTTATTTAGATAAAGCCGAACTTTATTCAGATGGAGTTTTAACTCCACCTGAATTCTAGTGAGACTTATCCTAAATTCATTCTCCCCCACTTAAGAAGTGGGAGTATTACCATATCTGGATAAATATAGATCTGGTTTTTTTTCTAAACTATGTGTACCATCAATAACTCTAATTGTTCCTGTTTTTGCACGCATTACTAATGATTGAGTCGTAGCTGTAGAACCATGATATCTAACACCTTTTAATAGTTCTCCATCTGTAACTCCTGTTGCAGCAAATATTGCATCTTCACCTTTAACTAAATCATCCATTAGTAATGTTTTATTAATATCAAGACCCATCAATTCACATCTTTTAATTTCCTCGTCATTTTGTGGCAAGAGTTTTCCTTGTATTTCTCCTCCTAGACATTTTAACGCCACAGCTGCAAGTACTCCCTCAGGTGCGCCACCTGTACCAAAAAGAATATCAACCCCTGTATTTTTAAAGGCAGTATTTATTGCTGCAGCAACATCTCCGTCACTTATTAATTTAATTCTTGCCCCTGCATTTCTTATTTGATTAATAAGAACAAAATGGCGTTCTCTATTTAGGACAATTGCTGTTACTTCAGAAATATCTTTATTTAACGCTTTTGCAACTATTTTTAAATTGTCTTCTACACTTGCATTAATATCTATTTTCCCGGCAGCTTTTCTTCCTACGGCTATCTTTTCCATGTACATATCTGGCGCATGCAATAAATTCCCTCTATCAGCAATTGCAACTACTGCTAAAGCATTCCATAATCCATTAGCTACTATATTAGTTCCTTCTATCGGATCAACAGCTACATCAAGCTCATATCCTTCACCTGTCCCTAGTTCTTCTCCTATATATAGCATTGGTGCCTCGTCCATTTCTCCTTCACCAATTACAACAGTACCACGCATAGGTATTGAATCAAATACTCTTCTCATTGCACTAGTCCCAGCGTCATCAACTTCATTTTTTAATCCCTTGCCCATCCATTTTGCAGCAGCTAACGCAGCGGCCTCTGTTACACGTACTAATTCTAATGTTAAACTCCTCTCCACAAAAATACCCCCTTAAATTTATAATTAACAAAAACAGATTGAGTTTCTATTACTCCATTAATCTCCAAATATTAGCACCTAAAGATACTAATTTTTTTTCTAATTTTTCATATCCTCTATCAATATGATAAATGTCTCTAATTTCAGTAATACCATCAGCTATTAATGCTGCTACTACCAAGGCAGCTCCACCTCTCAAATCGGTTGCCTTTACTATGGTACCTTGTAGTGCTTTTGGTCCCTCAAAGATTGTACTTCTTCCTTCTACTCTTGCATCTGCTCCCATTCTTACTAATTCATCAATATGTTTAAAACGGGAGGAAAAAATAGTTTCAGTTATCATACTTGTTCCATGGGCTTTTGTCATCAGAATACTAAAAGGTTGTTGCAGATCAGTAGGAAAACCGGGGTAAGGTAATGTTTTTACATCTACAGCGTTATATGTTGATTGGCCTATAACACGTATAGAATCATCTTTTTCTTCAACAATAACGCCTGTTTCTTTTAATTTTGCAGTTAAAGATTCTAAGTGTTTTGGAATTACATTATCTATAATAATATCACCAGTTGTGGCAGCAGCAATAATCATGTACGTACCTGCTTCAATTCGATCTGGTATTATCGAATGTCGACATTCTTTTAAATCTTGAGATCCTTGAATCTTAATGACATCTGTTCCAACTCCTGTTATTTTAACTCCCATTGAATTAAGAAGAGTAGCTACATCTACGATTTCAGGTTCTTTAGCTGCGTTTTCGATTATTGTCAACCCATTGGCTCTAGCTGCAGTCAGCATAATATTAATTGTTGCACCAACACTAACAGTATCTAAATAAATTTTATTTCCTTCCAAGCTTTTGGCTTTAAGATGTAAATACTCTGGTTCATTGATTACTTCTGCACCTAAAGAATTAAATCCTTTAATATGTTGATCAATTGGCCGCAAACCAAGATTACATCCCCCAGGCATACCGATTTTCGCTTCGCCAAATTTACCTAGTAATGCTCCCATTAAATAATAAGAAGCTCTTAACTCTCTTATTTTATTATTCATCATAGACTTTAATTCCATTTTACTAGAATCTATCATCATAGTCCCATGTTGATATTCTATTATAACGCCCATATCTTGAAGTATCTCAGAAAGTATTTGAACATCTTTGATATCAGGCAAATTATCAATATAAACTTTAGAATCTGATAATATTGCTGCAGGAATCAATGCTACAGCACTATTCTTCGCACCACTTATCGTTACAGTTCCTGACAGATGTTGTCCACCTTTAATCATTATTTTTTCCAAGGTTATCCCCCATTCTATTCAACAAATATACTATCGAAAAAAAAAGCACCTTCATAGAAGTGCTTAGTGATTAAGAACGAGAGTTTTCCCAATCAGCAATAAATTTTTCTATACCTTTATCAGTTAACGGATGTCGCACCATTTGAATCAAAACATTATATGGAATTGTAGCTATATCTGCACCTGCTTTTGCCGCTTCTATTACATGCATTGGATGACGTATGCTTGCAGCAATGACCATTGTATCTATATCATGATATTCATATATTTGTTTTATTTCATCAATTACGTCGATTCCATTATGTCCAATATCATCTAATCTGCCTACAAAAGGTGATACATAAGTTGCTCCTGCTCTTGCAGCCATCAAAGCTTGACTAGAAGAAAAAATTAAGGTTACATTAGTTTTTATGCCTTCTTTACTTAATATAGACACAGCTTTTAAACCTTCTAAAGTCATAGGGATTTTTATTACAATATTTTTGGATATTTTCGATAAATCTCTTCCTTCTTTAATCATTTCTGCAGATTCCAACCCAATTACTTCCGCACTAATTGGACCATCTACAATCTCAGTGATTTCTCTAATAACTTCTTTTAAGTCTTTACCCTCTTTAGCAATTAATGATGGATTAGTTGTAACGCCAGATAAAATACCTAATTCTCCACCTTTTCTAATTTCATCTACGTTAGCTGTATCAATAAATAATCTCACTAACAAAATCCCTCCTATGCTTTACCATTACTTCCGAATAAACGTATTTTTTCTTTTACAGCTCTTTTAATGTCTTCGCGTGCTGGTCCAAGATATTTTCTTGGATCATATACATTACTATCTTTTGCAAAAATCTCTCTAATTTTGTCAGTCATTACTATCTGATTCTCAGTATTAACATTAATCTTACCTATTCCTGAATTAATAGCTTTCTTTATTGTATCATCTGGTATACCTGAACCACCATGTAATACTAAAGGAATATCAATTTCTCTGCTTACTGCCTCAATTATATCAAAACGAATATTTGGTTCGCCTTTATATACACCATGAGCACTACCCACAGCAATAGCTAAAGCATCCACATCTGTTTCTTTATAATATTGAATAGCTTCATAAGGATTAGCCAACATAGCATCCTTGTCATCAACTGATAAATCGTCCTCAGTTCCCCCAATAGACCCTAACTCACCTTCAACAGAAACACCTTTTTCGCGAGCGGCTTTAACAACTTTTTTTGTTAAAAGTACGTTTTCTTCATATGTATAGTGAGAACCATCAAACATCACAGATGAGAAACCATCTTGTATTAGTTTCATTGCAGTCTCATATGAACCATGATCTAAATGTAATGCTATTGGAATATCGGTTAATTCTGTTGCAGCAGTTACCATTGCTAGAGTATATTCTAACCCCATATATTTTAATGCACCTTCACTAACACCTAGAATAACTGGTGATCTTTCCTCAATAGATGCTTCTACAATAGCTTGTATAAATTCAAGATTATTAATATTAAAATGTCCTACTGCGTATTTATCCGCCTTTGCTTTTTTCAACATCTCTGTCATTGGAACCAATGGCATTTTATTAATATCTCCTTTCAGAAATAATTAGTTTAAGATATGCTACTATATATTATAGTTATTTTTAATAATGCAAATACATATTAACTAAAAAATTATATCAAATTTCTATAGTTTTTTCATCTTTATTATTCTGATTTTCTACTTCGGGATGAAAAATTTCTCTTATAGCAACTTTTAAATCATTAATATTAAATGGCTTAATAAAATGTTTTAACACTCCAAATTCAAATGCTTCTTCTAACATTTCTAATTCCCCGTATGCAGTCATCATAATAACTTTCATCTCACTATCGAAACCTCTAATATTCCTTAATATTTCTAATCCATCCATACCAGGTATTTTCATGTCTAATATCACTATGTCAGGTTTTTCATTTTGAGCTATTTCAATTGCTGTTTTTCCGTTTGCAGCTTGAAATACATGATATCCTTCATTCGTGAAAACTTCTGATAATAATAACCTAATACCGTATTTATCATCAACTATTAATATCTTTTTGGTTTTCATTATTTCCTCCTTATATATTTAATACTTAGGCTCGTCTTGAAATCCCTAAATTAATATATAAGTGTTCCATTCGGCATGAATTATACTATTTCCTTCTATTTTTCTATTTTTTGTAAAGTATTTTGTTTTTTTATTGTTGCTTTTATAAATTCCCTAAATAAAGGATGTGAAATATTTGGGCGTGATTTAAACTCAGGATGAAATTGTGTAGCAACAAACCAAGGATGGTCTGATAATTCAATTATTTCAACCAATTTCCCTTCCGGAGAAATACCTGTTATTTGTAAACCTGCATCTTGAAATTGTTCACGATAATCATTATTAAATTCAAAACGATGTCGATGACGTTCATGTATTAAATCTCTATTATAACTTTCTTTAGCTTTTGATTTATCTGCTAACTTACAAGGGTACAGCCCCAGTCTCATAGTCCCGCCCTTATCTTCTAATAGTTTTTGTTCAGGAAGAATATCTATAACTGGATACTCAGTATCCTTGTTAAATTCAGTACTGTTTGCATTTTTTAGCCCTAAAACATTTCTAGCAAATTCAATTACTGCAATTTGCATCCCAAGACAAATACCTAATAAAGGTATCTTATTTTCCCGTGCATATTTAATTGCTATTATCTTTCCTTCTATTCCCCTATCTCCAAATCCACCAGGTACTAATATTCCATCTATATCACTAAATAATTTGAGCATATTTTCATTATTTAATTGCTCTGAATTAATCCACTTTATTTCAATTTCTGAGTTATTAGCATATCCAGCATGAAATAATGATTCAGCAACACTTAAATACGCATCATGAAGTGAAACGTATTTTCCAACAATTGCAATTCTACTAATATGCTTTAGACTTTTTATTTTGTGTACTAATTCTGTCCACTCTTTCATATCTGCTTTTGGTAAATCCAAATTCAAATGTCGAATAACATATTCATCAAAACCCTGTTCTTTTAACATTAAAGGAACTTCATATAAAGTATCAGCATCCCTATTTTCAATTACTGCTTCTTTCTCAATATCACAGAATAAGGCTATTTTATCTTTTAATTCATCTGGTATAGAATGATTTGTTCTACAAACAATAACATTAGGCTGAATTCCTATACCACGCAATTCCTTTACACTATGCTGTGTTGGTTTGGTTTTTAGTTCCCCTGATGCTTCAATGAAAGGGATTAAAGTTACATGAATATAAATTATATTTTCTCTGCCTAAATCTTTTTTTAGTTGTCTAATAGCCTCAAGATAAGGTAAACTCTCAATATCTCCTACCGTTCCCCCTATCTCAGTTATTACTATATCTGTGTCCACACCTGCCTTAAAAATATGTTCTTTTATTTCATTAGTAATATGAGGAATTACTTGTACTGTTCCTCCTAAATAATCTCCACGTCTTTCTTTATTGATAACCGATGAGTATATTTTACCGGTAGTTACATTGTTGTTTTTGTTTAGACTAATATCTATAAAACGCTCATAATGGCCTAAATCTAGGTCTGTTTCTGCACCATCATCCGTTACAAACACTTCTCCATGCTGATATGGACTCATTGTGCCAGGATCAACATTAATATACGGGTCAAACTTCTGAATAGTTACATTTAAACCCCTATTTCTAAGTAATCTTCCAAGCGATGCTGCAGTTATACCTTTACCCAATGATGAAACTACCCCACCAGTTACAAAGATATATTTTGCCACAAATAATCTCCCCTTGTTTATATTTTTTATAAAATCAAAAAAACAAAAGAACCTCCCTGAATTGGGGGCGCTTTTGTTTTATATTATCAACTTTACATTTATTATTCATAAATTATAAATCTGATGCCCATACAGTAGTTTACTAACAAGTAATAATAATGTCAAGTTTATTATATATTATCTTCTGACTCATCTTCATCGTATAATTCTTCTTTTAATTCATCTGTATAATAGTCAAAATCTTCCTCTTTTTCAGAGTCTATCTCTTCATCATCTTCCTCTTTTTCTTCATCTTCTTCCTCTTCTATATCTTCGTCATCTTCAAATCCAAGATCGTCTTCAACAATAACTTCATCAATCTCTTCTTCCTCTTCATCATCATCATCATCATCGTCTTCGTCTTTATCATCTTTAAATAAATTATCTTCGTCATCTTCTACTACTTCATCTTCATCGTCATTTAAATAATTAATTTCATCTTCATCTTCATCATCATTATCATTATCTTTTAATACTGAAGCTTCAGCTTTTTCTAGAGGATACCAACTTTTTAAACCCCATTCATTTTTTCCTAAATGAATAAACCTTCCATCTATATTTATTTCAGTGTAAAGTTGTGGAAGATAATCCAACAATTTTTCATTACTCAAATTCTTAACTTCGCCTATCTTATCCGCTAAATCTTTAAAAATAAACGTTTTTTTTGATTGCTTTAATATTTCATAAGCAACTTCTATTGTGGATAATTCATTAACCGCTTTTTGATCAAATTGATACATGCTTTCACTCATATTCTGGGCACACCTTTCATAATATGATTAGAATGTAAAATCACTTACTTTATTTAACAATAATTATATTTTATTCATTTTTTCTGTTGTGTCAATCATTAATTATCTAAAGTAGAACTTTGTTTATTATTTTAGTCATTTGTATTGATGTGTACACTAGATTGTTCAATCTCTTGTTTCATTCTTTTATTATCATTTTCTAATAATTTTATTTTTTTATTTAATTTCCTTTGTGTATTAGCTGAAATAAAATATATGGATAATGCCCCAAATAAGATAGAAAAAATTATTATATAAATAAGTTTAATTTCTGCTTCAAAGAATATAAAGTTTACTAGTACCGTCTCAATATTTACCACTGCAAACATTACTAATATTATAGTAAAAATTAATATAATTATAACTCTTGATTGCATAATAATATTTCACCTACCCTTTCTTTAATAAACAGCCCTTTTTAACGGTATAGCAAATCATGATTCCATTCTTGTAAGGTTATTGTAATCCGATTCATCTCCAAACTATAGAGGAAGGAGACTTCTCATCGGTTAGGTTAAAAAAACAGTTTAAATATTTGATATCCTATATATATACCAACAATTCCCATAACACCCGCTAACGCAGGTGGTGCAGGGATTGGTAATTTTAGAAATCCAAATAAAAAGCCTACTATTAAACCACTTAAAGTAGCTAAAACAACTTCTTTCATATAAAGACACCTCAATCATATATATAATCTATTTCTAATATATAGTCCCCGATAGGTAGATTATTAAGCTGTAATTTATAATACAACTTAATATTACCAGCTTCCACTTTTTTATTTATATTTATCTTATTTGTTATAATTTCCATCTTATATGAACCATGTAAACTACGATAATTACTTATATGTTTAAATCCTTCTTGAAAAACATTTTTCATCTTTGTTTCACCTTGTCTAACCAATAAAACCTTATATGGCTTTTCAACTTCACTCCATTTAATAGTTGTCCATGTATTACCCAATTCTTGTTTACAATCCTCTTTGTATCTTAAGAACTTATTATTATTCTTTAAATATAACTTACCTTTATATTGATATTCGATAAATTCCTTTGTTGTATTCTCATAATCTATTTTTGTTTTAATGAAAATTTTCACATCTTTTGTCATCTCTACCTCCCAATAAGAGTTGTAGATAAAAGCGACTTATACTTTATATATGTACAAGCCTATATTAATTATATTTAAACAATCCAAGTAGTATCTCTCTTACAAGTTTTGCAGCAAGAATCGATGTTTGATCTGCTATATCATAAATCGGGGCTACTTCAACTATATCAGCACCAATAACTCTGTTCCCATGCTTTGCAATCTCGTGAATACAAGCAAGTATTTCTTTAGAAGTTATTCCGCCCGCCTCTAAAGTTCCAGTACCTGGAGCATAAGCAGGGTCAAGCACATCAATATCAATAGTAATATATATTGGCCGATTCACTACTTCTGTTAGTACCTTCTTCAAAGGCTCTATAACTTCATAAGGATAAAAATTTAAATTTTTTCGAGCAAAAGCAAATTCTTCTTTTAGTCCTGATCGAATGCCAAACTGATATACATTTGCCCCTCCTATAAGATCTACTATTTTACGTATCGGAGTAGCATGTGATAAAACTTCACCTTCATAATCACTTCGCAAATCTGTATGCGCGTCAAGATGAAATAAAACCATATCTGGATATTTTTTATATACCTCTTGAATTATAGGCCATGTAACAAGATGTTCTCCCCCTAATCCTAAGGGAAACTTTCCATCCTTTATTATTTTACTTACATAATCACTAATCATATTTATGCTCTTTTCGGGATTCCCAAAAGGTAAAGGGATATCTCCAGCATCAAAATATCTAATATCTGATAATTCTTTGTTCAAATATGGACTATATTCCTCTAATACTATTGATACCTCTCTAATTTTCCTCGGTCCAAATCTTGATCCAGGTCGAAAACTACTTGTAAAATCCATTGGCATTCCATATATTACCGCTTGCGAACTTTCATAATCCGAAGATGAGGCAATAAATACATTACCTGAATAAGCTTCATTAAATTTCATTTATTTTACCCCTTTGTTAACTCCTCAACAAATTTTGGAAGAGAGAAAACTGATTTATGAATATGTTTTGTATAATATTGTGTTTCTAATTCCATAATATTTTCTTCTTTAATATCTAATGGATCATACTTTTTAGACCCAATTGTAAAACTCCACAATCCACTAGGATATGTTGGTATACTTACTGTGTATAACCTAGTAACTGGAAAAATAGATTTTATATCTTTAAATACTTTTCTAATCAAGTCTTGATTAAACCATGGTGATTCAGTTTGCGCAACCAATATCCCATCGTCTTTTAAACACTCATATATTCCTTGATAAAAGCCCTTCTCAAAAAGTCCAACTGCAGGACCAACTGGTTCTGTTGAATCCACCATAATAATATCAAACTCTGATTTGTGCTCATGTATATATCTAATACCGTCCACAACTTGTATATCTACCCTAGAATCATTAAGAGCACTAGCTATTTGCGGAAGAAACTGCTTCGATGTTTCTATCACACGTCCATCTATCTCTGCCAACACTGCTTTTTCCACACTAGGATGCTTTATTATTTCGCGAATAGCTCCCCCATCCCCTCCACCAACAACTAAAACATTTTTTGGCTTTGGATGCGTATTTAAAGCAATATGTGTAATCATTTCATGATATACAAATTCATCCTTATCAGTTGTCATAACCATACCATCTAAAACTAACATTTTCCCAAACTGATTCGTTTCAAGTATATCCAGCTTCTGAAAATCCGTTTTTTCTGTATGTAAAGTTTGAGATATCTTTGTTGTAATGCCATGATTAGGTGTTTGCTTTTCTGTGTACCACAATTCCATAATTTAAACTCACATCCTATTTAATGTTTTAATATTTACAGTTAATAAATAGATTAACCAAATTCATTATATTAAGTATTAAATATTTTATCAGAATATCATGATGTATTATACAGAAATTCTATGGTATAAGGCAATATTTTTTTACCAATAATAGAATAAAAACTGTTATCAATATTGAGAGGAGGGTAATTAATGAGTAATTACAACGATTTAAATGAATTGCTATTATTTCGTTTTATAAGATTTGTTAAAAAAACTATTATTGCTTCTATTATTGGATTAATTATAATTAGCAGTTTAATATTTTTATTAATATTATACTTACAATCTCAACCTCTGTTAAATACTACAATTGAACAAACAACCTTTATTTACTCTATGGATGAAACTGTAATTGATGATCTTCATTCAATCGAAAATAGGATTTATGTACCTTTATCAAAAATTCCTCAAGATTTAATAAATGCTACTATTGCTATCGAAGATCGCAAGTTTTATAAACACTTTGGACTTGATCCCATTAGAATAACAGGAGCCCTTATTGAAGATATCAAAAACAGTTCCAAAGAGCAAGGTGCAAGTACAATTACTCAGCAATTAGCAAAAAATCTGTATCTATCATTTGATAAAACTTGGGAAAGAAAAATTGAAGAAGCTATTTTAGCTATTCAATTAGAACTTCAATATAGTAAGGATGCTATATTAGAACTCTATTTGAACGAAATATATTTTGGATATTCTACCAATGGTGTTCAAATGGCAGCAAAAACATATTTTGATAAAGATGTAAGCGAACTCAATTTAGCTGAATGTGCTATGTTAGCTGGAATACCAAAAGGACCTGCATATTATTCACCTTTTAGTAATATGGACAATGCAAAAGCAAGACAAAAATTGATTTTAAATGCAATGGTTAATGAAAACTATATAACACAAGAAGAAGCAAATATAGCTTATAATACTGAGCTTGTTTTTAAAAACTCTGATGAAAAAAATTATCCTACTAAAGCTCCTTATTTTAGAGATTATATTCTTAATATTTTAGTAACCCAATTCAATTTTTCTGAAGAAGATATTTATACTGGAGGATTAAAAATATATACAACCTTAGATTCAGAGATTCAAAATTACGCTGAAGAAACAATCTTAAAATATAACTCTGATAATAGTGAATTACAAGTAGCTCTATTAAGTATTGATCCTAATACTGGATATATTAAAGCAATGGTAGGGGGTAGTAATTACTCTGAAAGTCAGTATAATCGAGTGTTTGCAAATAGACAACCAGGATCTTCTTTTAAACCAATATTATATTTAGCTGCTCTAGAAAATGGGTTTACTGCTGTTTCAAGATTTCTAAGTGAACCAACTATTTTTACATTTGCAAATAATCAGTCATATCAACCCTCAAATTATGGAGATAACTATCCTAATAAAGAAATTGATTTAAGATACGCGCTAACACATTCAGATAATATATATGCAGTAAAAACTCATATAGAAATTGGTATGGATAAACTTATTGATATGAGTAAAAAACTGGGGATTGACGCTGATTTAAATCCTTATCCCTCTCTTGCTTTAGGAAGTCAAGAGGTCTCACCTTTTGATATGGCTAAATCTTATGCTGCAATTGCTAACAACGGAAGAGCAATTGAGCCTATTGCAATATTAAAAATTGAAGATAAACACGGAAATGTTTTATTTGAAAATACAGATATAATTGAACACCAAGTAGTATCGGAAAATACGGCCTTTATTATGACTTATTTAATGGAAGGCGTTTTTGAAGAGGGTGGAACTGGATTTAATGTATCCGATCTTATTAAAAGACCAGTTGCAGGAAAAACCGGAACAACTGACTATGATTCATGGTTGATTGGCTATACTCCACAACTTGTAACCACTTTATGGACTGGATATGATCAAAACCAACCCCTAATTAGCAACGAAGTTTATCTTACAAAAATGATTTGGGCAGAATTTATGGAAAAAGCACATAAAGGTACTGCTCCTCAATTGTTTGAGGTTCCAGAGGGAATTACTAGTTTATATATATGTTCCGACTCAGGAAAAATCGCGACGATAGATTGTCCTAATCCAAGATTAGAAGTCTTTGCTGATGGAACAGAACCAACTGAATATTGTGACGAACATTCAGAATCTAATGATAATCCTCAACCATTACAAAACGGGGTTAATAACTCTTCATCTATATGGAGTAAATTCAAATTTTGGTGGAATAATTAATTAATAAAGCTGAACTTTATTCAGATGGAGTTTTTCACTTAAAGGTATAAGAGCAACTAAGACTTACGCTACGTAAGACACTAAAGTGTCCAAGTCGTCCTATTGAATAAGCTTTCTTGCAAACTAAGTTTGTTTGGTTATTAATAGATGTTGATCATATGCCTTAATTACATCACTTCTAGTAATAATGCCTACCAATTCATCTGGATTCTCTTTACTTACAACAGGAATATGTCCTAAATCATATTTGCCTAATTTATGGAAAACATCTTCGAGAGTTTCATCATTATATGCATATATTAGTTTTTTTGTCATTAATTTACTAACGGATTCTTCCATAATACCTTCGACTGGTGCTTCCCTTATATCTTGTAATGTAATAATCCCCACAAGGTTATTATTTGCATTCAAAACAGGGAAGCCATTATGCTTAGTATCATGCATCACTTTTATAACTTTACCTACCTTTTCAAAATCACGGCAAATAGTCACACTTGTAGTCATTACTTCATTTACTGTTATCCTCTTCATTATATTTATGTCTTTACCAGCTTTTAAATTAACACCTCGTCTTAATAATTTAATATTAAAAATTGAATTACCATTATTAAAATAGGAAAATAGTATAGTACTAAAAACAACTGAAATCATTAATGGTAGTGCTATATGATAATCTTGAATCATTTCAAATATTATAAACATAGCAGTCAATGGAGCTTGAATTGTTCCTGCAAGAACCGCCCCCATTCCTACTATTGCATATGTAATTGGGTCAATACCAAGTTCGGGAAATAAATAATTTATAAAAATACCGACCGCATCACCTAATGCGGCTCCTAGAAGTAACGATGGAGCAAAAATACCCCCTGAATGACCTGATCCTAGAGTAATAGAGGTAGCAAAAATTTTCACTACTATTATAATTAATAATGAATTTAACAAAAATTCTTGCTTAAAAATTGCTTCTATAGTATTATATCCAATTCCTAAAACCTCAGGAAATTGAAATCCGATAACTCCTATTATAACTCCTCCTAATGCTGGTTTTAGCCAATCAGGTACTTTCACCTTACCAAATAAATCCTCAGATTTATAAAGCGTTTTAACGAATAATGTTCCTACTAATGCAGCTAGTATCCCTAATAATACATAGAATAGCAATTCTATTGGTTGTTCAAACGAATATCTTTGAATAATAAAAACAGGACTATTCCCAAAAAATCTCTCAGAGACTACAGATGCTGTAACAGCTGAGATTACTATATTGAAAAATGAATTTGGTATGTATTTCCCTAAAATTACTTCCTGTGCAAAAATTACTCCAGCCAATGGTGTGTTAAAAGTTGCTGCTATACCTGCGGCGGCACCTGCTGCTACACAAGTTTTTGTTTTTTTTGTATTTAATTTAAATATTTGTCCAAAATAAGAACCAATGCCAGAACCAATTTGAATTATTGGTCCTTCTCTACCTGCAGATAATCCTCCGCCTAACGAAGCTACTGTTGCAAACATTTTTGTTATGGTTACTCTTATTTCAATTATTCCATTTTTTAATGCTACTGCTTCCATAACTTCAGGTATACCTGTACCCCTCGCTTCTTTAGCTAAGTGGTATGTTAACGGACCTACAATAAGTCCTGCTAAGATTGGAATAAATAAACTAGAGCTATAATTAGGTAGAAAGAAAAACATTTTTTCTATTGTCCATGAATATCCTTTAATAGCACCTTCAAGCATTAATCTAAATAATACTGAAGATAATCCAGTGACTACACCAATTAAAACTGCTAACACTAACATTACCCATTGGCTTCTCTTGTATAATATAAATTTAACTTTTCTCTTTATCTTTTTTAGTTCTAATTGACCATTTTTTTCTTCAATTTTTCTCATAATAATGCTCCTCTTAGCATTTCAACCCTTTGTAAATTGACTAATTATTTAGAAATCAGTATAATCATTTACAATATCACAACAAAAAAATTTAATCTAAATTTTTTTACTAGATGAAACCAATTTGTGATTTAGCCGTATTCTATGTTTATATAACAAATATGGAGGTTATAAAAAAATGTATACTTATATGTGGATATTATTGATTGCATCCTTTGGATTAATGATTTGGGCGCAATATAAAGTTAAAAGTAACTATAAAAAATGGTCAAAGGTGGCTACTTCGTCTGGTATAACAGGGGAACAAGTAGCTAGAAAATTATTAGATCTTAATGGCTTATCTGACATTAATGTTGTACCAGTGAAAGGGACTTTAAGCGACCATTACGACCCAACAAAACGTGTCGTAAGACTTTCCAATGACGTTTATTATGGTAATTCTATTTCATCAGTTTCTATTGCTTCCCATGAAGTAGGGCATGCGATTCAACATAAAGAGGAATATAGTATGCTCGTCTTAAGACATAAGATGGCTCCTGCTCTCAAATTCACTTCTGGTCTTGCACCTATATTAATTATTGGTGGCTTCTTATTTGAAGCATTAAATCTAATTGGATTAGGAATTGTATTTTTTGCTACTGTTGTAGTTTTTCAATTAGTCACTTTGCCTGTTGAATTCAATGCTTCTAATCGTGCAAAGGATTTAATAGTTGCTGAAGGGTTTATCCGTTCAAATGAAGAACGAGGAGTACAGCAAGTATTAAATGCAGCTGCACTAACATATGTTGCTTCAACCTTATACGCTATATTAGAACTAACAAGATATATTATGATTTTTGCTGGCATGAGAGATGATTAGAAATTTATTTTAAGGAAGCTTAAGAGTGTTGACACAATCAACACTCTTTCTGACTGAAGAAAATGTTTGCGTTAAAAACTTTTTCTTCAGTTTTTTATTTTCTTGACTTGATAAAATTTACCTTGCCATGAATCCCTATCTTTTAACTCCTTATCAATAGCATTTAAGACTTCCCATTTTTTTAATGTCCATAAAGGCTCTATTAATAATTCAGGGGGTCCGTCTCCGGTTAGACGGTGTATTACCATTTCCTTTGGCAGGATTTCTAATATATCTACAATTAATTCAACATATTCTTGTTTATTCATGAATTTTAATTGCCCTTTTTCATAAAGTTTCATCATTGGTGTATCTCTTAGTAAATGAAGCATATGTATTTTTATCCCTTGAATAGGCAAATTTGAAACCATTCTTGCAGTTTCCATCATATCTTCTTTACTTTCACTAGGTAGATTGATAATAATATGCACTACCACATTGATATTTCTCTTCCTTAAATTATTAACGCCCTCTAAAAATGTTTGATAGTCATGTCCCCTATTTATTGTTTTTTGTGTTTTCTCATGTACTGTTTGAAGCCCCAACTCAACCCAAAGCATTGTATCTTTATTAACTTCTTCTAAAACACCTAGTATATCTTCTGATAAACAATCTGGTCGCGTTGCGATTGATATCCCAACAACACCTTCTTCGTTCATAATAGTTGTATACATTTCTTTTAGTTCGTTAGCAGGTGCATAAGTACTTGTGAATGCTTGAAAATAACCTATATATTTAGCTTTCTGCCACTTTTTATGCATTTTATCACGAGTTTCTCTAAATTGTTGCTTTAAATGTTTACTTCTCTCTCCAGCAAAATCCCCAGACCCTCTTGAACTGCAATATATGCAACCTCCATATGAAATTGTACCATCTCTATTTGGACAGGTAAATCCTCCATCCAAAGCAACTTTAAAAATTTTATCGTTAAATATTCTTCTATAGTAATAGTTTAATGTGTAATAACGTTTGCTGCCCCAAAAGCTTATTTTATCTTCTTCAAGATTATTCATGTTGAAGAACACCCTTCCAGATTTTTCTAATATAATAATATATTTATTTTACCACAAAAATTTTTAAAATAAAAAGTCCCCTCTATTTATATAGAAGGGATTAAGGGGAAGGGCATATATTTGAATAACTAACATATTAATGTTAGCCACAATATCACTAAAATATGTAATGTAAATTAATATTATATTTAACGATAATTGAAATATATATTTGATGGGAATGATAAGCAACACATTTCACAGAATTTCCTTCATTTATTCATTTTTTTGACATATTTTAAAAATTTTAATCCATATATTTTCGACTATATACCTTTTAGTATTTTAGTGTGGACTTGTACACTTGAATAGCTTCAAAGTATGCTTCATTGTTTGCATAGCATAACTTGTACCCTTTGATTACTAGAATTATGGTGGAGGTAAATCTCCATCTGAATAAAATTTGACTTTATTTGAAAGGATAGATAATAAAAAGAAATAAGGAGGAATAAAGTTGGATTTTCATCGTGCTGAGGAAATTATTAATTCGGGAAAAACTATTGACGTATTTTATAATAATAAATCAATCTGGATTGATAACTTGAATCTTAATAACAAAACCGCAGAAATAACTATTCTAGGTGGGCAAGAACATATTGAGGTCCCTATAGTAAATTTAGAAGAAGGTAGGAGGTAAATCTCCTACCTTTTTATTTTTAAAAAATCCTCTAAAATAAATCACCAATTTCCTTTTATTAAATATATTGTTATAGAGGCCTATATTTGCGAGGTGAATAAATGGCTATTATAAAAACAAATTCAGAAGATGTAAAGTTATTGGCCAGACTAATGAGGGCAGAAGCTGAAGGTGAAGGTAAATTAGGTATGTTGATGGTAGGAAATACAGGAATTAATCGTATTGTTGCTAATTGTTTAGATTTTAACGGAATTCGAAGTATCTCTGATATGGTATACCAATCACCAGGTGGTTTTGAAGCTACACAGAAACCATATTTCTATCAAAGAGCAAGAGAAAGTGAAATTCGTTTAGCAAATCAGGTTATTAAGGGCTGGAAGTACCATCCTGCTAGTTATTCATTATGGTTCTTTAAACCTGCAGGAGGTTGCCCTGCTACTTGGTATAACCAACCTAATACGGGTCGTTATAAATCACATTGTTTCTATCGACCATATTATGAAACCTGTCAAAGAATTTATTATTAAAAGGAGTGATTAAAATTGAATCAAAAATATTCTTGTCAACAGGATTATTTCATGTATTACAATCCAACCTATCCACAATACGAGATGCAATGGCAACCTTATCAACCTCAACAAACTATCCCAATTCCTCAAGAAGTAGATAGAGGTATTGATGTCCCTGGATTATTACCTACAGAGCAATCTTATATAGAAAATATACTGCGACTCAATCTAGGAAAAACAGGTACATTTTATATGACCTATGAAGGCAATAAGGAATGGAATGCAAAAATATTTACTGGAAAAATTGAAGCTTCTGGTAGAGATCACATTATTATAAGTGATACAAAAACTGGCGAAAGAGTTCTTTTATTAATGATTAATCTAGATTATGTTACTTTCGACGAAGAACTTGATTATATACCCCTAGAAAGAAAATAGAAACAACAAAACTTCCATTATATATAATGGAAGTTTTGTTGTTTCTATTTATTTTGTTCTGCGGATTCAACTTCAATCCTGCTAATCTTGTTGTTTTTATCTAAGAAAACAACTTTAGGAATATGATTACTAGCTTCTTTATCATCCATTAAGCCATATGCAATAATTATTATAACATCTCCAGCTTGAGCATGCCTTGCAGCTGCCCCATTAACACAAATAACACCACTATTTTTTTCTCCTTCAATAACATATGTCTCTAATCTTGCACCATTATTATTATTGACGATTTGAACTTTTTGATGAGCAATTATTCCTGATGCTTTCATCAATTTCGAATCAATCGTAATACTCCCCACATAATTTAGATTTGCCTCTGTTATTGTAGCCCTATGAATTTTCCCAAGCATCATTTCTAAGAACACCTTAATCATCCCCTTACAACTATATTATCGATTAATCTTGTTTCTCTAAAATTAACTGCTAATGCTATTAAAACATCGCCTTTTATTACATCTATGCTTTCTAAAGTATCTTCATCTATTATCTCTACATATTCAATACTAGCTAATTTCTTCTTTGAAATTGTATTGTAAATTAGTTCTTTAATCAGTTCAGATTTTTTTTCGCCACTTTCTATTTTCTCTTTTGCTTTCATTAAGGCTTGAAAAAGAACCGATGCTTCTTTCCTTTCCTCCTCATCCAAATATACATTTCTTGAGCTTAAAGCCAGCCCATCCTTTTCTCTAATTATTGGACATATTATAATTTCCACATCAAAATTTAAATCTTTAACCATTTTTTTTACAACTGTGCATTGTTGGGCATCTTTTTGTCCGAAGTATACTCGATTAGGTGTAATAATATTTAATAATTTTGCAACTATTGTTGTAACGCCTTTAAAATGTACCGGTCTAGAGGCTCCGCACAACGAATTCGTTATTCCTTCAACTTCAACATATGTGTTGTGTTTTTCCGGATACATCTCCTTAATCTCCGGAATAAAGATAACATCAGCGCCAGCTTCTTTTAATATTTTTAAATCCCTATCTAAATCTCTAGGATACGTATCGTAATCCTCGTTAGGACCAAATTGGGTTGGATTTACAAATATACTTACTACCACGATACTATTTTCTTTTACAGCTTTATCTATTAAAGATATATGACCATCATGTAAGTAGCCCATAGTTGGAACAAATCCAATAGTTTTTTTTTCCTGTATTCTTTCTCTTAAATAAACTCTTAAATCATCTATTTTATAAAATAGTTTCATCTTTATCACCTAGTAAATTATTATATATATTTTCATCTACATGTACAGTATGTTCTTCTCTAGGAAATATCCCACTACGTACATCTTGTAAATATTTTGCAAAGGATTCTTTCATAACTGAAGTTAAATCATTATATTTTTTTACAAATTTAGGTGTTTTTCCTTGATATAATCCTAACATATCGTATGAAACCAATATTTGACCATCACATTCATTCCCTGCCCCAATACCAATAGTAGGAATCTTAAGCTTTTTAGAAATAATTTTTGCTAATTCCACCGGAATACATTCTAATACAATTGAAAATACTCCAGCCTCCTCTAAAGCTATTGCATCAGATATAAGTTTCTTAGCTTGGTCTTCTGTTTTCCCTTGAGTAAAATAACCCCCCATTTTAAGAACAGATTGAGGAGTCAATCCTAAATGTCCCATAACTGGTATTCCAGCATTAATTATTGCCTTAATATCAGCAACAATTTCTTGACCTCCTTCGACCTTAATTGCCTGTGCATTTCCTTCTTGTATTAATCTACCAGCATTATATACACTCTTAATTTGCCCCATATGATAAGAAAGAAATGGCATATCTGCTACAACTAATGCCCTACTTACACCCCTGCTCACTGCTTTACAATGATGTACCATATCGTCCATCGTAACTTGTGTAGTATTATCATAGCCAAGAACAACAGTTCCAAGAGAGTCCCCAACTAAGATGCTTTCTATACCACTCTCATCAATAAGTTTTGCCATTGCATAGTCATAGGCAGTTAACATAGAAATTTTTTGTTTGTTCTTTTTCATTTTCTGAAATGTAAGTGTAGTTATTTTTTCATTCATTATCCTTCATTACCTCCATTAAGCTTATAGCTGTATCTTGATTAATTCTATTTGATTTCCTTGTTAAATCTATAGTATGTTCCCCCAACACTTTATATAATTTAAGCCATTCATTGTTATTATTATTCAGATTTTCAATATGTTTAGTAACTGTGCCAATATCCCCTCTAGAAATTGGTCCGGTTAGTGCTTCTTCAGTATTTGATTGAAATATATTGTTCAACGTTTTAAAAACTAATGGTTTTGCTAATTGAATAGCTTCTTGCTTTGAAAAACCTGCTTGAGCAAGCATATCTAATCCTACATCAATCAATGTGACTAAATAATTAGACAGTACTGAGCAAGCAGTATGATATAACACTTTATTCTCTGCTGATATCACAATAAGTTGATTACCAAGTTTTTCAATAGACTCTTTAATTTCCTCAAACCTATCTCCGTAACCTTCAATAGTAAAAAAAGCATTTTTTAATTCTTCAACTGAATTAGTTGAATCTTTAAAAGATAGTAATGGGTGTAAAGATAAAATTGTAACATTTTTATCCTTTAATGGAGTTAATATACTAGAACTATGCACTCCACTCATATGAAATACAACTTTATTATTTAGTAATTCCCCATGTTTATTTAAGTCTTTAACTATATTAATAATAACATCATCCGAAGTAGTTATTGCAACCAAGTCAACGTCTTTCACTAAATCATATATATTTGTATAGGCTTTGCTGTTAGTAATAAATGCTGCTTTATTTGAAGAAGATAAACTTTTACTGTAGTAGCCAACTACATCAACTTTATTACTCATTAGATAAATTCCAAATGACGTCCCTACCTTACCTGCACCTATAAAGCCAATTTTCATCTATATTCCTCCGCATTATCTTCAACAAATTATTTGAAATAAAAAACACCCACACGACATAAGTCAAGAAGGTGTCCAAAATCATTCTAACATTCTTGATTCTGTCTCTGTCCATAAGGCTCAAAGCAGAAAATATTTTTTAATAATAAATCAATTAAGTATGGTTCACTTAGATACCATCTTACCTACAGACTACCATGTTTAACAAATAATTTCAATATAAAGCCGAACTTTATTCAGATGGTGTTTTAACTATATCTGAATTCTAGTGAGACTTATCCTTTATTCAATCTTTCTTAAATGA
>CAZIGM010000002.1:0-80085 GCA_964538675.1 uncultured Bacillaceae bacterium
GTAGCTGGTATTACAGTAAGTCAAGTTGTTGGAAGAGGAATGCAAAAAGATTCTCATGGGGTTTACCGGGGTCATAATTACAAAGTCAGTCTACATCCGAAGGTAGAGTTAAAAATAATACTATCTGATTATATGGTTGAAAAAACTATTAAAGCAATAATATCTGCTGCACAAACTAAGGAAAACGGAGATGGTAAAATCTTTGTTTCAAATATTGAACTAGCATATAATATTCGAACTGGTTCGGTTGATGATACTATAGATGAACTAAATTCCGAGAAGGGAGAGTAGTCAATGGAGCTTATTTATCTAAATACAGTCTGGATAGTGTTAGCAGCTGCAATGGTATTATTAATGGAAGGTGGATTTAGTCTCCTCGAAGCAGGTTTTGTAAGAACGAAAAATGCAGTTAATGTAACTATGAAAATATTTGTAGATATTACAATTGCTGCGTTAGCTTATTGGATAATTGGTTTTGGCTTAATGTTCGGTTCAAACAAATTTGGATTAATAGGTTTTTCACTATTTGGAGCACCTCAAGATATCGTTTTAAGTTTAGATTTACCATCTTCAGCATTCGTTTTATTTCAAATGGGTTTTGCAATAGCTTGTATTTCAATAATATTTGGTGCTGTTGCAGAGAGAATGAATTTTAAAGCATATATTATAATTGCAGCTCTAATAACAATGTTTATATATCCTATCTCTGGCCACTGGGTATGGGGTGATGGAGGATGGCTGAATAATCTTGGGATGAAAGACTTTGCAGGTTCAGCAGTAATTCACGCTATGGGCGGCTTTGCCGCATTAGCTATCGCTTGGAAACTTGGACCAAGACGCGGACGTTTCAACTCCGACGGAGGAGTAAATGTGTTTGCGCCAAGTAATATTCCACTGGCTTCAGCTGGAGCATTTCTTCTTTTTTTCGGTTGGTTTGCTTTTAATGCGGGGAGTACATTAGATGCTTCAGATCCTGCTTTAGCTACAATTGCTTTAAATACGATGCTAGCGTCAGCAGCAGGGGGAACCTCATCACTATTATTTACACTATTCAAATATGGTAAGGCAGATCCAAGCATCACTATCAATGGAGCTTTATCTGGTTTAGTTGCGGTTACTGCTGGATGTGCTTATATTAGCCAATGGAGTGCAATATTAATAGGTCTTATTGCGGGTATTATTGTTATAGGGGCTACATTGTTCGTCGATAAAATTAAGATTGACGACCCTGTCGGAGCAGTAGCGGTACACGGTTTTAACGGCTTTTTTGGTATAATAGCTCTTGGTTTGTTAGATTCTCAAGCTGGACTATTAACTACAGGTGAAACAAAACTGTTTTTAGCCCAATTATTAGGAGCAATTACAATAAGCTGTTGGGGTTTTGTAGGTGGATTAATCGTAGCAAAAATAGCTCAGGTTACTGTTGGCTTAAGGGCTTCTACAAAAGAGGAAGAAGAAGGACTAGACATGTCTTACCATGGTATACCTGCCTACAACGAACTTGAACGTTTTTCAGATATACCAAAAAGTTTATATGATTTCCAAGAAACTACTGGTGTAAATGTAATTCAACAAAAAAGTATGTAAATTAAAATCAACAAAGAATCTATATTAAGATGTACCCGATAGGATAGACACCGTAATAAAATTAAGGATAATTCATTATACATGAATTATCCTTATTTCATTAAATATCTACCCTCTACAAAATTATCATGATAATTAAACTTGCTAAGATAATAGAGATACACTTTCAGAACTTATCTTATTTGACTAAGCACTATTAAATAATTATTTCATCTTATCAAAATAATCAGTCGTTTCAAGCCAATTAACATAATCATTAGAAAGTTCTTCTTCTGTAATGCCAAGAACTGTTATTAGTACTTGGGCAGTTGTCTCGTTATTCTGTGATTCAAAGGAATCATTCATAATGCTGTCGTTAAATGGTTTTTTACCCGCTTCATAGAACAAATCCATAAAGGTATCATGCCCATAGGTTTCAATAAGGTACGCCACATATATGTAACTTGCATTATACCAGTCCATTACCTCACTTTGACTCTTCCCGAAGCGCCAATAAAATTGCCTGATGCCTTTTAGTCTGTATGATGCCGTTAAGGTTACCTTCACTTAAAAAAGCTATCATATTCACTAAAAACGCAGTATCTTCATCTAAATGATTTAATGATGCTTTCAATAGTGATGCCGTTTCAGAAGATGTATAATCACTTAAGTAAAGCTCCAAAGCAAGATAGTCGTATATGCATGTACTATACACTAGATCTTTGCTCAATTTTTTAAACTTTTCTTTTGCTTCTTTTTTGCGTAAAGAATAAACAAGATTAATTACATCTAAAAGATCAATATATGCTTAGCTATCTTTCACATTACTGTGTATGACTATCTTCAATCTATCGAGAATTAATGTCAGCACTTCTTCACTTGCCTGAATTTCACACGTCTCAATTTTACTTAAATAAGATGGCACACAGATCCCTTCAACAAGCGAAGCCTGTGACATGTTCTGCCTAATTCGATTGTATCTGACAATCATGCCAATAGCTCTATTCATTACGCATCACTCCATATTGGGCAGTTAAGATTTAAAAAGTATTCATGCGATGTTCAATTACCTTATACTAGTACTACCATATATCTTAAAATTCTCCTAGATTTATTTTAACTTTTACTGAGAAGGTTTTGTACCTTTTTGTTCCATACAAAAATTATTTTACACTACCGATTGAAAGGATAGTTTTTCACTGGTCTCGGACCGTCCTTGCGCTTCTCCATGAAAATATTATTAAAAATTTGCTTAGACATATAGGAATGTAAGGAAGCAAGAGAACCGTCCCCTTGTTTTTTTCTTATTTCTTTCTTGCTATATAGAAGATTCTTTCTGTTGTATCTGCGACTGGTTGGATTTGGAAATCACCATGAACATCCATAACCTCGAAGTCAACCTCTTCCAACAGTCTCTTAATAACATCGACTTTATATGTTTTTTGATGGTGTGTTTCTTGGAATTTATCATAGCTGCCATTTTCCTTTTTCATAAAAAAAGTTAAATCGTGCTCGACAGTTAATTCTGTTTCGTTTACCTCAGGTATCCAGATTACTGATACATCTTCATCATTCCAAGCATATATTTGTCCATTATAAATATCAGTCATTTTATATGGAGAATGGAGGTCGAATATAAAATAACCACCTATTTCTAGGTGTTTATGTATTCTAGTAAAGGTATTTTTTAATTCTTCTATATCTGCTAGATAGTTAAAGGAATCACAATAACTTATTACTAGATTAGCAGTATCGTTTAACTCTAATTCTCTCATATCCTGCTCAATTAGAAGAAATGTAACATTATTTGCTAGCATTTTATGTTTTGCGATTGCAAGCATTTCACTAGATATATCTATGCCAATCATTTCATATCCTAGCTTGCTTAATGGAATAGAGATATTGCCTGTACCACAGCCGATATCAATTATTTTTTTTGGATTTATATTGTATTTATCAATAATAGCGTTGGTAAAATCAATCCACTCTTCATACGGTGCCTCATCCATTAATTGATCATATACATAGGCAAAATTATTATAGTTAATCATTTTTCATATAAGTCCATCCGTCCTTTTGATAGACTATTCCATCCTTCATTAATTTTCCTAACGCCCGCTTAAAGGCAGCTTTACTTAAATTAAATTTTTGCAATATTATATCTGCAGGAGTTTTATCCCAATAAGGCATTGCACCATTGCGCTCTTTTAATATCTTCAATATCTTATCTGAATCTTCAATTCTGCTTATTTCCTTCAATGGCTTCATTGAAAGATTAATTCTGCTATCTTCACGAATATAACTAAGCCGAACTTTAATCTTTTCACCTAATCTTAATTCATGTAAACGCTCAGTCTGGTGAAGAAAACCTACTCTGTTATATTCGGTTAAATAAATATGTGTACCCATGCTCAAATTCTTGATAACGATACCTTCAAAGAAATTTTTTTTACTCTCTGGCAATTCTTCAATAGCTCGCTTCGACATAAAACTGTCTATTTCACTTTCTTCTCTTACCAACTCAGCTAATAGCCTTCCTTGTTTATCATGAACAAGTTTTACTAATAAATAGTCACCATTAATAGGCCAAATTTTTTTATCTTCTGGTAACTCAGCTATCGGCAAAAGAACCTGCTTACTAATATAGTTTTCCATGAAAAAACCCATCGTCGGCTTAAAGTCTTTAACCTCTAAAAAATCTATCTCACCCAAAACTAATTTTGGATGAACTAAAGTTGCAGCAGCTCTACCTTTATGATCGTTATATAAAAAAGCTTCTACAGTTTCGCCAATTTTAACTTCCTTATTATCAGTTTCAGAAAAATGCAATAGGACGTCTTCATACCCATCGCTAAGAAAATATCCAAAAGGAGAATCTCTTTCAATTTTTAAATTATGAAACATTCCTGTTACTAAACTCATTATACAATCTCCTTATAATCAACTCGAGGAGCGTCGCCCCATAGACGTTCAATATTATAGAAGGTCCTTTCTTCCTTATGAAAGATATGAATGACTACGTCTCCTAAGTCAATAAGTATCCATCTAGCTTGATTTAAACCTTCCATTCCCTTAATATCAATGTTTTTCTCATTCATTTTGCTTTTTATTTCATTAGCAATAGCTTGTACTTGAGTTTCCGAATTACCACTACATATTACAAAGTAGTCTGCTATTAATGATAGTTCCTTTATATCTAATATTACTGTATTTATTGCTTTTTTGTCGTCAGCAATCTTTGCCGTTAATTGTGCTATTTCATTTATAGTCAAACTCATCAATTTTCCTCCTTTTGCATATTTTCAATATCATCAATTAAATAATTTCTTGCTTCTAATGTTAAATAATATATCTTCATTTTCTTTTCTAGTAAAAACATTATTGTCCCATCGAATGTTGCCAACATTGCTTTGTCTAAATCTTTTTCTGCTAATATTCTAATCTTATCTACACCCTCAAATTGCCTATTTGGTTCAATATAATCTGCTAGACAGATTATTTTCTCAATTAGTGACATATTTTTTCTTCCTGAGGTATGAAATCTAATTGAGTTTATTATTTCTTCATCATAAATATTAAATTCATCTCGGATAATTATTGAGGCCACTGGACCATGCCATAATTCTTCATTATATTCTAATAAACCATTGGGTAAATCATTCTTTTCTTTAATAAATAAAGCTAACTTATTCTTATCCCAATCCTTGCAATAATCATGTAATATTCCTGCGATCTCTGCTTTTTTTGGATCAGCACCAAATCTAATAGCTAAAGTTCTTGCAATATCTGCAACATCTAATGAATGGAGAAAGCGATTATGATTTACTTGTTTCTTTAATTCACTCTTAAAAAAATCAATCTCCATCATCATAAAGATTATTCTCCTTAATATATTTTTCAACAGATTCTGGAACTACATAACGTATCTCTCTACCTATTTTTACCCATTCTCTTATCAATGAAGAGGAAATTTCTAATTGAGGCATCGGTAACATTGTAACTTTACTTAATATTTTTTTCTCTTGTTCCGTCCGACTATCTTCAATATATCCAATACGTTTCAATCCTATGAATTGAACAAGTTCTACTAATTCCTCAATCCCATACCATTTTGATAAGCTTTTAATCATATCCCCACCAATAACAAAATAAAAGCTATGCTGAGGATATCTTGTAATTAACTCTTTCATTGAATCTAAGGTAAAGGATGGACCATTTCGTTCCATTTCAATTGTACAGATTTTATACCGTGAGTCCAATTTTAATACCTTTTCAAGCATCTCAACTCGCTGCTTGAACGATGAAATATTCATATTAAGCTTATGTGGAGGTCTATATGCTGGCATAAACCAAACCTCATCTAGATTATGGTAGAATAAGACCTGATCAGCAGCGACAAGATGTCCCATATGTACTGGGTCAAATGTACCTCCGATTATACCTATTTTTTTCATTTTTACCTCGGTAATTTAATCTCTTTATTTTCTTTGGATTCTTTATACAAAACTATTGTATGTCCAATAATTTGAACTAGTTCAGCTTTTGTTCCTTTCGCGAGAGCTTGTGCGACATCATCTACATCCTCAGTACTATTATTAAGTACTGATATTTTTAATAGCTCCCTTATTTCTAGTAATTCATCTATTTGCTTAATCATATTATCGTTTACTCCACCTTTACCAACCTGAAAAACTGGATCAAGATGATGAGCGAGTGAACGAAGATATCTTTTTTGCTTTCCTATTAACATATAATTTAACCTACCTCACATTTTTTAATTGGAAATAAAAGAATCAATTACAGTATTTCTCATAAATATGGTATCTGGAAAAATACCTGTCCATTTTTTAAAAGCTATTGCGCCTTGATAAACAAACATTCCAAGCCCTGTATGTACTTTAGCTTCTTTTTCATCAGCTTCTTTTAACAATTTTGTAATTAAAGGATTATAAATAATATCACTTACTAGATGACAGGATTTTATCCATTCTTTATTAATTAGTGATTGATCTACGTTTGGATATAACCCAATTGATGTTGTGTTGATAATAACATCTACATTATCAATATACTCTTTGAGATTATCTATCTTAGCAGTTTTTGTATATACATTTCTATCTAATATTTCTTTTAAATTCTCAGCTTTTTCGATATTCCTATTTATAATTATGATAGAATCAAGGTTTTGTTTAGATATTGTATAGCCAATTGCTTTCGCAGCTCCACCTGCTCCTAAAAGCATAACTCTTTTTCCTTTCATACTAATACCAGTTTCATTGATTAATGATTGAACATATCCTTCTCCATCAGTATTATATCCGATTAATTTACCATTTTGATTAACAATTGTATTAACAGCCCCAATTCGTTTTGCCTCTTCAGAAATTTCATCTAAGAACTTTATAACATCTACCTTATGAGGAATGGTAACATTAGCACCTCTAATATTCAATGCTCTAATGCCATCTATAGCACTTTCTAAATCATTTTGCTGAACATTAAAAGCTATATAGCGATAGTTCAACCCCAGTTTATCAAACATCATGTTATGCATTATAGGAGATTTTGAATGTTCAACTGGATTGCCAATTAAACCGATAAGTTGTGTTTCACTATTTATCATTATTTTACTCCCATCTAAATTAATGCTTTTCTAATGTGCACTCCTATTCCTTTTGGAACATATACATCAATATTTGTTGGCTCACCATCAACTGTTACCCAACCCAAGCCTGATATTACAATATCAACTTTGTTTTTACCCAAGATATTAAATGAGTGTTTTGTTTGTTCAGGAAAGGTTTTTGCCTCTTCTTTTGTCGGAGGACATAAATATCCGCCAAGATGTTTTTCGTACATTTTATCCGCATTACTTAGTTTTGCTCGATGTATTAATATATCATTTGATAGATAGCAAACAAAGGAATTTTTTGAGTCTCTTAATTGATCTATTCTTGCCAATCCTCCCCAGAACAATGTCTGCTTACCATGTAATTGATACACTACTGGCTTAATTATTGCCCTAGGAGATATTTTTTTTAATGTGCTAGGTGATACATGTTCGCTAAAACGATTGCGATGAATTATTCCTGGAGTATCAATAATAAAATGCTTATCTGTTAAAGGTATTTTTACTATATTTAGTGTTGTTCCTGGATATCTCGAAGTTGTAAGCTCAACATCATTTATCTCGTGTAAAATACTTATCAATTTATTTATAAAGGTAGATTTCCCAACATTTGTTGCTCCAACAACATAAACATCTTTATCCTTTTGTTCCTCATCTATATAATTGATTATTTCCTCTAAGCAAATATTTTTATCGGTACTTGTGAGAAATATTTTTTCTGGTAATAGTCCTTGTTCCTTTACATGCTGTAACAACCACTGTTTTATCTTTTCGTGATTAATATTTTTAGAAAAGAGATCAATTTTATTTGCTACAAGAATAAAAGGATTATTACCGATAAACCTAGGCAATCCGTGAATTAAAGTGCCATCAATATCAAATAAATCAACAATATGTACGACTAAGCAATCGGTAAATGAAATACCGTTTAATATCTGTAAAAAATCATCTCCATTAACTTCAATTGGTAAAACCTCATTATAGTGTTTTATTCGATAACATCTTTGGCAAATAAATTGCTCTTTTTCTAGAGAAGCTTCAGGAATATAGCCTATATTATTAGGCAGTTCAGTTTGAAGCTCAATTCCACACCCCTCACAGTATTTATCAGACATTATTTAGTCCTCCCATATAAATAACCCACGTTTTTTTAGTAATGGTAAAATAATTCGTTCAATCTTACGATTTATCTTGGTACCTTTACTTTCTTTTGTAGATATTGGTGCTACTAAAATGGCATATAGTCCCATTCTTTTGCCTCCAAAAATATCTGTAAGAAGTTGATCTCCAATTACTACTGTTTCATTAATAGAAGAATTAAGTTTTTCTAAAGCCCTCTTATAAGGACTTTTTATTGGTTTCATAGCTTTATGAATATATGGAACTGTTAAAGGTACTGCAAATTCAGATACCCTTGTTTTATTATTATTTGAAACAATGATTACTTTAAAACCTAGTTCTTGTAAATCATCAAGCCATTTCACAAGTTTTGGAGTATGTTCTGGTGAATTAGCTTCAACCAATGTATTATCTAAATCTGTGATAATAGAAGTAACTCCCGCTTCTTTAAGCGCTTGTAAATCGATATCATATATCGAATTAACATATAAGTCAGGTACAAAATCTTTTAATTTCATATAACTTCTCCTCGTAAAGCCGAACTTTATTCAGATGGAGTTTGCGTAAATCAAGTTTTCTTTAACTCCACCTGAATTCTAGTAAGACTTATCCTAAATTCATTCTCCCCCACTTAACATAGCACGACTTAATGCTTTAGCATTATAGCGTGACTTGTGCTCTTGATTATTCTTCAATGATTAGCTTCGTTGTGTGCATAGCGAGACTTGTGCTCTTGATTATACTTCTGTGTTTATCTTCGTTGTGTGCATAGCACGACTTAATGCTTGTGTAAGTAGGAGTCTTATCATATCTGGGTAACTAAATCTTTATTTTAACTAATTTTTCTTTATTCGGCAATAACTATACCATATTTAACCGTAAAACTGCAAAAAAAATAGGGGGTAGATCCCCTAAGGTAATATTTGCGGTATCATTGTAATTGGATGTTTGATCATTATCGGCCTTATATTATATACTTTTTCAATTTCATCTTCTTTTAAAACTTCTGCAACTGTACCAATTGCTTGAATATTACCTTGTTGGTTAATTAACAATAAGCGATCACAATATTGTGCTGCCAAGTTGAGATCATGAAGTATCATTATAACAGTTAGATTTTTATCCCTTTGCCACCTTCGAACATAATGCATCAGTAATAGTTGATTACCTATATCAAGATATGTTGTTGGCTCATCTAAAAATAATATTTGTGGTTCTTGTACCATCGCCCTCGCTAAGGATACTAATTGTCTTTCACCACCAGATAACGTTTCTACAGACTGATTACGTTTATCCAATAAATCAAATACAACTAAAGCTTTTGTTATAATATCATAATCCTTTCTTGTAAGGTTAGCAAAAGGTCTCATCCATGGATAACGCCCCATAGCAACAACCTCTTCAACTGTAAATGAAAGTCGCGGTGTCCCTTCTTGTTCAACAACTGCAATATATTTAGCTAAATCTTTTTTGCCATAGCTATTTAATGGTTCACCTTTTAAAACCACTTCCCCCTCTTTTATAGGTAAAATTCCTGTCAATTCTTTAAGAAGAGTAGTCTTTCCACAACCATTCGGACCAATTATGCCAAAACTTTCACCTTTTGTTATGTATAAAGATATATTGTCCAAAACTTTTTTCTTATCGTAGGAAAAGGATAGTTGATTGACCTCTAATATTTTCATCAGTTCTTTCCCCTCAAACTTTTTCTTAGAAAATATGCAAAAATTGGGGCTCCTATAAAAGCTGTGAGTACACCAATTGGAAGCTCTCTTGATGGTACAATTGTTCTAGCCAGAGTATCTGTCCATAATAAGAAAATCGCACCAGCAATAGTTGAAACCGGGATTAATATGCGATGGTCAGGACCCGTTAACAATCTCATCAAATGAGGAATAATCAGACCGACAAATCCAATTATACCGACAATCGATACAGCTGTTGCTGCCATAAAAGATGCGACAATTAAAATAGTAATCTTTATTTTCTCAACATTCATTCCGAGATGAGTAGCGGCACCCTCTCCAAGAGCTATAACATTTAGCTCTCGTGATTGAGTATATAAATATATCATACCTAAAATGAAAACAGGTAACAAAACTAGAACATCAATCCAATCCTTATTCGCTAGACTACCCATCATCCAAAAAACAATAGATTCCATTAAATCACCAGAGATAGTTATTAAAAATATTAATATTGCACCATTTAGCGATTGTAAAATAACTCCAGCTAGTATCAATGTCTGACTTCCTCTTTGATTGTTTATATTAGCTAAAAGAATTACAAAGCTTAATGAAATTACTGCACCTAACAATGCAAAGAGAGAAGTTGTAAAATAACCAATAATCGATTCCCCTACAAATAGCATAGAGCTTGCTGCTCCTATAGCTGCTCCTGACGAGACTCCAAGAATATATGGTTCAGCTAAAGGATTATGCAAAATACCTTGATAAGCAACACCTGCTATTGATAGAATAGCCCCTACAAGAATAGCCAAAAAGATTCTTGGTAATCGCAAATTCCATACAATATTCTCTTGTCCAGTTGTCCATGTTTGTTCAATATCGACAAAAGGCAGATGATTACACAGTATTTTTACTACAGTATTAATTGGAATTTTAACTGAGCCTATCATATTTGTAACTACAATTGATAAGAGGAGCAAGAGAAGAAGCCCCTCTATCCAATAAATTAATTTTCTTCTCTTATTCATCTTCAAATAATTCTGGGTATAACGCTTTAGCAAGTTCCTCGAGAGCATCAATTATTCGTGGACCTGGGCGATTTACTAAATCACTATCAATATCATATACCTGATTATATTTAACTGCATCTACATCATGCCATCCCTCTCGAGTTAAAACATTAATTACAGCATTAGAATCATAGTAACCATAAGTAGTGAAAACAACCTCCGGGTTCTTTTCTATTACCTTTTCTTCACTATATTGAACCCAACCCTCATTATCTACGATATTTATCCCACCAGCTTTTTCAATCAATTCATTCATAAATGTATTGGTACCACAAGTCCATAAATCAGATGATACTTCAACCCAAACCTTTTTTTTATTCTCATCATTAACATTTGATATTTTATTGTCTATTGCTTCTTCCTTCTCTTTCATATCAGCTAGTAATTGTTGAGCTTTTTCTTGAGAATTAGTTATTACTCCTAAATCCTCAATAGTTTGATAAGCCTCATTTATGCTTTGAGGATTATATTTAACTACTGATATATTTAAGTCTTCATAAGATTTTATTAATTCATCATTGTGTGCACCGAAAATAATTAGGTCTGGATTCAAATTTAATGCTTGCTCAATATTTGGGTTTACACCATCTGTAAAAACATATTCAACTTTTTCTTGTACATCTATTGGATAATTATCATTAATTGTTACTGCTATTACTTGGTCATCTAGATCTAATTCGTATAATATTTCAGTATTACTTGGAAAAAAAGTAATAATTCTTTGTGGTTCAGTAGGAATCGTTACTTCTATATCTCTGTAATCTTTAATAGTTAAAGGATAGATAGTTGTAAGGGTATCTTCTAATTGCTCATTATCTCCAACTTGATTTGTATTAGTTGGTGTAGATGTACAACCAGATAAAATACCAAATAATAAAATAATTATTGTTAACCATATAAAACTTTTTCTCATCATAATATACTCTCCTCGCATAATTCCTTTTTCAATTCAATAGATTTAATGTGCACTATTTACAAACTTAATAAGTGCGGCAAACTAACCACTCCCAAAATAAAAACCTTCTTACCCTGAGGGATAAAAAGGTTTAATACACATACTTATACCAAATATAGACGTCACTCCTTTCCCTCGAAGATCTAACATCTTATCATAAACAGGCAGGTCTCCTGACTCTTGGCAATGTATTTCCACGCCTTCCCGTCTTATTCTTAGACAGTGGCATAATGTGGAATACTTCCAATTACAGTGGCGGGACCGTGTTGGGTTTTCACCAAACTTCCCTTTTATCTTCTAGTCACTTAAATACTAAAAGAACCTATTTATTAATTAAGTTATGTAATTTTTTTATCATTATATATTATAGTTAAACAATTAACAAGTTTTTCAGTTACAAGTCAATGCCTTTAACTGCGGTAATTCCTTTATTATAATAATGTTTAATAGGATTTATTTCTGATACAAGATCGGCAATATCTATCAATTCCTGTTTGGCTCCTCTTCCTGTAATAACAAGATGAAGGTTATCGGGCTTTGTTTCTATCAATTCTATAACTTCAGACAAAGGCAATATATCGTCTATTGCAAAATTATTAATAGCTAAAGCACAATTTAATTCATCTAATACTATTAAATCATATTGACCTGACATAACCTTTTCTTTTGCAAACTTCCATGCATTTTTTAAAACTTCACGCTGTTTTTCTATTGTTTTTGTCCATGTAAAGCCAATTCCCAACTGCTCTATTTCAACCCCTAATTTTTCTAATGCTTCTTGCTCACCAGAAAAGCCTTCCTTTGCCTTGATAAATTGAAAAAAACCTACTTTCATATTATTACCTGCTGCTCTAACGGCCAAACCAATAGCTGATGATGTTTTACCTTTCCCATCTCCAGTATAAATAAGAGTAAGTCCTTTTTTAGTCTTCATAAATATATCCTCCAGTTCACTGCTGATTTAACTCATTTAATAATTCCTCAGCCTCTATAAAACTTGGATCAACCTTCAAAGCCATACTTAGAAGATTCATTGCTTGGTCATAATCTTCATTAAAAATATAGATCAAAGCAAGATTGTAATAAGCCTCTGGAAAATTCGGTTCGCGTTCTAGTGTTATCTCATATTGTTCAATGGCTTGGTCATAATCGCCTTCTGTTAATAATGTATTAGCATAATAAAAATTAAACATATACTGTTCTGGATATTCATCTACAAGAAAACTGAAAATTTCATGAGCCGTCTGTGTATTACCTTCTTCTAGTGCTTGTTGCCCTTTAATATAAATAGCTCCGCTTCCTTTAAGATCTTCAGAAATAACACCTAACCAAGTCATTCCAACTATAGCTATAAGGACAACTATTGAAATAATACTGATTAGCCATTTTCTTTTCTTATCAGAAGGAAGGTGAATAATTGCTGCTATTATAAAACCACCAAATAATCCTCCTATATGTGCATAAATATCTATACTAGATACTGTAAATCCAAACACTATGTTAATAGCAAGAATTGTAATTATATCTTTTCCAATCGTCTTAAAAAATAAGTCAGGATAAATATATCCAAAATAAAGCAGTGCCCCAAACAATCCAAATATTGCTCCTGATGCACCCGCTGCTACACTACTTGGCGCAAAGAGAAAGCTTATCAAATTTCCAATAATACCTGCTAACAGGTAGATGGCAATGAATCGAACAGAGCCATATATTTTTTCTGTTAATTTTCCTAAAAAATATAATGCCAAATTATTAAAAGCAAAATGAACAAACCCAATATGTAAAAAAATCGGGGTGACAAAACGCCAATATTCACCATTCATTATTAAATATGATTCTTTAGCACCAAATCTTAATAACACTTCAGTATCGGTGCTCCCTCCACTAAAGGTCATTAATAAAAATATTATTGCGTTTATAATTATTAATGTATAAGTCAAAATTGGTTTACCAAAATTAAAAATATTTATAATATTATTATAGCGATTTTCTTGTACATCACTTATTTCTTCAATCATTTTCTCAGCTTCATTTGGACTTTCTTCATGTATGTACTTAACAAATGGATCAACCTTTAATTTATCTTCGTCAAAGATATCATCAGGTATTCCAATCTTTCCACTCTCTAAATCAATATAACCAGAAAATATTTCTATTCCCTTATCTGTATTTCTTGAACTTTGTGAAATTATCTCATGAACTTCATTTGAAGGAGTAGAATTAAAAATATATAGATTAATAAATCGTAAATGCTTTCCTTTTAATTGTTTAAGTATTTCTTTTGCTTTACTCTTTACTTGTAATAGATCGTTATTGATATGGTTAGGCCATACATAATCGATTGGAATTAATCGTATATATATGTGTTCACCCTTTGAATTTTTAATTAAATTAATTGTTAGACCTTCACGGTTATCAATAGATGATTTCTCTCTTAAATTGAGCAAAGAAAATTCGTAATCTTTTACCAAATTATTTGCTACTGTCCATATATAATCTTTTAATAACATTATTATCTGATATCCTCCTAATCTAACTAATTATTACTCTATTCTAACAGAAATAATTATATCTTCAAAATGTATTTTTTGAATAAGGCTAAACATAAAAAAAAGCCCTTATATTAGGGCTGCAACTTGTGATTTTGAGGTTATTTTTTATTAAAATACATTTTCAGAATTAGCCATAATGCCAATAAAAAAGCGGCAATTATGCCAATCCATATTATGATTGATTTTGATGAGGACGGCTCAGGTTCGTCTACAAATTCATTATCCTCAGGTGGTTGAGGTATCTTTAAAGAGCTTTTATTAGTTTCTAAATAAAGCGGAATATCTTTGCTAATCCCTTTTGATAATTCAATTAAACCTTGTTCAATACTCTTTTTTTCTTTAACAATAGGAACAAAATACTTGTCAATCTCATTATTAAAAAACTCTACATTTAAATCTTTTTTTTGTAATGCTTCACCTGTAGTTATGTATATTTTCTTTTCATCAGTAATAACTAGTATAAAAATAGTGTCCTGTGAAAAATTCCTGAAATTAAATAAAGATTCTGCCATTTCTTTAATATCTGTATTACTATTTATACTTGGAAGTATTAAATACCTATAAACCTCGGGTAATTGTTTAGCTGTTATTTCAATATTTTGTATCTCTTCATCTGTAAAATACTTATATGAATCTTCAACAATTGGATACTTGTCATCTGAATTTGCCTCGACGACAATACTAGTACTTGTAAAGATACATAATAATAAAGAAAATACAATTAAACAAGCCATAACCCTTTTCATTTATTCCAAGTCCCTTCAAATCACTTTATTGTGAAAAAATATAACTAGGTAATAAACACTATTCATATATAACAAACTTTAAAATTAGTATAACATAGAACACTAGAAAATTCTTTAAACTATTTAAAAATGTAATAAAAAATATACATATATGCATTCATACATCAAAATATACAAAAATAAGCCTACATTTAGGCTGTTTATCATCATTATAATAAGCTTACTGCAAAGTAAGCTTATTATAATGATAACACATCTATTATTTATAGAAACAATGATTCCCTATTTGAATGATTGGTTCCTTATTATTAAAATAAGTGCTAACTGAAATACTTGGATTATTAAAGAATAATGCCCCATTAGTAGGATCCACCCCAAGTAAAGCATCCTCAGCAGCTCTAAAGGAATCATTATCTGGATTTACATTGTATATCAATCCTGTTGTTACAGGTACAAATTGTGATTTTTGAAAAATAACATCATAGATTGTATTAGGAAAATACTTATCTTCAATTCTATTAAGTACTACTGCACCAACAGCAACTAGTCCATCATATGGCTCGTCTCTTGCCTCTGTATAGATAATTTTAGCTAACCATTGAAGTTCTTCATCAGTATAACTGACTACAGCATTTGTTTTTAAATCATCTAATGCCTTATATTGGATAGGTTCTAAATATAACTTGTCTCCAATCTGCAACATATCGCTACTTAAAGAATTCCACTCCATAATATAATCAATACCTATACCAGTTTTCTGGCTAATTATATTTAAAGTATCACCCTCTTGAACTATATACGATGGTATTTCACTAATAAATACAGTCGATGTTTCTGATTCCCATAATACTTTATGTCCATAGATTTCTGCAACAAATCTCACCGGCGCATAAGTGCGTCCATCAATAATTATTGCCCTTGAATCCATATATAATGTTTTATCATTAAAGTATACTTTTTTACTATTTATATAAAATTTAGTTGTATCTATCCCATCAGTAATTATTGCCTCTCTTGCTTTACCATTCCAACTAACATAATATCCAAGCAATTCAGTAAAGGCTCTAACAGGAATATAAGTCCTACCATCAATTATTACTGCTTCCCCACTTTGGGCGAAATCTTGTCCATTAACTTTAATATTAATTGAAGATGCTCTTCCATCTATTGAAAATGATGATATCAAAAAAACAAATACTATAATCACAGTAAGGCATTTAATATATTTCTTCATAGTCTCTCCTCTCAAAGCTTAATCTTTGAATGATGTTTAATTTATTCTAACATAGAAAAAGCTTATCTGAGAAGGTAATTTTTAGAACTAAAGTGAACAACTCCATCTGATTAAAATAACCCACCTATAGAGGTGGGCGTCTTAATCTAATTATAAAGCCGAACTTGATTAATTTTGAAGTATCTTATTTGTAATCTTTGAATAACTAATGATTTGATTTATTAATTCACTCTTTCTATTATTAATTGCTTCAAAATCCATAGCTTTAATATAATGTGCTTTTAGTTTATCATTAGCTTTTTTTGCCTCTTTTAAATAGTTTGTAGCTATTGTCATTTTAATTCGATATCTTGTTTCAATACTATTTAATTCTTTCTCATTTTCAATCTCCACTTTAGGATTAATACATAGAGCAAACATATCAATTATTTCATCATTTGCTCTACTCGGATTAATCACATGTGGTGCAGTACCATCAACAACTGCTATACTTAGTGAAGGAATTAGTACCATATCAATACTATTAGGATCAAAACCACAAGGATAATATTCTACTGAAAGTCCCAATTTCTCTGCATGTTTACCGATTTTTTTCATCATAGTAGATTTACCTGTTCCCGGTCTTCCTTTAATAATATATCTTTTTTTAATATTCTCCGTAATATTCTCAATATAATGAACATATCCTTCTGATGTAGCAGACCCGAAGAATATATTTTTGCTAACTGGCTTGTGTTCTCTTTTTACTTCTTTACAAAAAATATCTTTTATAAATTCTTCAGTAATTTGATTAGCTTTATTAAAATTCATTGAAGACAAATATATTTGCTCCCATTCATCATGAATGAGCTTTGCATCTGCAAATTGTTCATATGCTTGATTAGTTTTATCTTTAATATCATTTGTAAGCTTTACTATATGTAGGCGATTTTTTCTTATTATATTAGTATCCCAATATTCACCTAAATTAATTATCTCCTCAACAATTCCAGGATATTTTGGGGTTAACAGATGTGGCGTTGTTCCATCAATCACACCTAGTTTTATTGTCGGAATTATTACTCCATTTAAAGAATTTTTGTCTAATGAGCAATGGTAATAATCAACGTCGAATCCTTCGTTACTCATTAGTTCACCTATGTCTTTCATAATTGTTGATTTACCTGTTCCTGGCCCACCAATTAATATATATAGTCGTTCCAAACCCTTAACTGCATCTTCAAACAGAGAATAAAACCCTAATGAGGTGTTTCCCTCTGCAAAGTAATTCTTAATCATAATTTTTCCCCCTAGTTTAGCATTTAGTAATATTGAAAAATAAACCCAATCATATTCTATGCATAGCCTATAAAAAAATTGTTACTTTCTTTGCTAGTCTGCTAGTCTTTTTTTTAAATTTAAGCTTAACTCTTCATATCCTTGCTTTCCTAATAGAGCAAACATATTTTTTTTGTATGCTTCAACTCCTTGTTGATCAAAAGGATTTACTCCCAATAAATAACCACTAATAGCACAGGCTTTTTCAAAGAAATATATCATCTTGCCTAAATAATATTCATTTAATCTTGGGATATTTATAACTATATTAGGAACACCTCCATCAACATGGGCAATTAATGTACCCTTATACGCCATTTCACTAATACCATTCATTGTTTTTTCAGATAAAAAATTCAGACCATCTAAATTATCAATATCCTCATTAATCTCCATATCTTTTCTTGGATATTTAATATTAAGAATTGTTTCAAATAAATCCTTTCGACCATCTTGCAAGTATTGACCAAGAGAATGAAGATCAGTAGTGAATTTTAATGATGTTGGAAATATACCCTTACAATCCTTGCCTTCGCTTTCTCCAAATAACTGCTTCCACCATTCAGTAAAATAATGCATAGCTGGTTCATAATTTGCTAATACCTCAATGCTTTTACCTTTCTTATATAAAATGTTTCTAATTGCCGCATATTGATAACATGGATTGTCTTCAATCACTTCAACACTATATGCTAATGATCCAGCTTGTGCACCTTCAAGTAACCTGTCTATATTTATTCCTGCAACAGCTATTGGTAACATACCTACAGGTGTCAAAACAGAATATCTTCCTCCCACATCATTTGGAATAACAAAAGTTTCATAACCTTCCTTTTCAGCTAATAATCTTAGAGCACCGGTGGATTTATCAGTCGTCACGACTATTCTATTCGTTGCTTCACTTTTACCATACTTGTTTTCCATATATTCCTTTAATACCCTAAATGCAATCGCCGGTTCAATTGTCGTACCTGATTTCGAGATAACATTTATACTAATGTCTTTATCTTTAATAACTTCCATTAATTCATTTAAATATGTTCCATTCAGATTATTTCCCGCAAAATATATCTGTGGAGAGTTCCTTTGTTCATCTGACAAATTATTATAGAAAGAATGATTTAGAGCTTCAATAACAGCCCTTGCTCCAATATATGAACCACCAATCCCAATAGTTATAAAAGCTTGAGAATTGCTTCTAACCCTATTGGCTACCTCTTTTAATCTTAAAAATTCTTCTTTATCATAATTAATTGGATAATCTAGCCATCCTAAATATTCCTTTCCCTGACCTGTCTTATCGTGAATCATATAATGGGCATCTATTATATATTTTTTTATGAACTCAATTTCATGCTCCTTTACAAAAGCATTAGTATAATCTAAGTTAATGTTATCCATCGTTGCCACCCCGATATCTTTTTATTATAAAGCCGAACTTTATTCAGATGGAGTTTTTAAATTCATTTTCCCCCACTTAAACATAGCGAAACTTGGGAACTCTGTTCCCTTAGTGAGACTTGCGCACTTTGTGTGGAAGTGGGAGTCTTATCATATCTGGATTAAAACTATCTTAACTAACTAGATAATTTAGACTTACAAAATATTGCTGCTCCAATAATCCCCGCTTCATTTCCTAACTTTGCAAAGACGATATCTCCTGCTGATATGGTTTTAATAAGTTTATTTTCCTTTACTTCAGTTTTTATTTTATCTAGTAAAAAGGGACCAGATTTAGAGAGACCGCCTCCAATTACAAAAATTTCTGGGTCAATAATATTTATTAAATTGACAATACCAACACCTAGATACTTAACTAATCGATCTATTGATTTATTCGCAACGGTGTCACCTTTTAAAGCAGCTTCAAAGATTATCTGTCCATTTAAATTGTTAATATTTCCATTAATCATCTCGTTAACTAACGAAGTGTTTTTTTCTTGAAGAAGTTTTTTTGTATATTCTTTAAGTGCAGTTGCTGAAGCAAAGGTTTCAAAACAACCATTTTTACCACAATTACAATCATAAAAATTATTCCCTATTACCATATGTCCAATCTCTGAAGCTAATCCATGAAACCCATTATATATATTTCCGTCAATTATTATCCCTCCACCTATTCCAGTTCCTAATGTAAGCATTATTCCGCTATATGTATCTTTCATTGCTCCTACTTGATATTCAGCTAAAGCTGCCAAAGAAGCATCGTTATCTATAAATACTGGAATATTAATTTCTCTCTCCAAAATATCTCTTAAAGGAATGTCGTACCAATCTAAATTAACACATTGAATAATATTTCCAGTTTTCTTATTAATAAACCCTGGAATTCCAATACCTACAGCTTTTACTTCTTTATTGTCTTTTACATATACTTCTATTGAGTTCGTTATTAATTCAGCAATCTCTTTAATTATTTGAATAGGTTTTTTCTCTTTTTTTGTTGAAATTAATTTGCGGTATAAAATATTTGCATTCTCATCTACTATTCCTAAAGCAATTTTTGTGCCTCCTATATCTACACCTATATACATATATCCCTCCAAAAACCCTAATATACTAGAAAAAGTCAAGGCTTTTTACCTTGACCCAATAAATACTTTTTAATATATTCTTCCATTTATTATTATTCTTAAACATCCTATTTATTATTTATTTGCTTTTTGTATTCGTTTACTTGCTATAGCATTTTCATTAGGATAAAAAGCTGTGTCTTTTACATTCTCATACCATAATAAGTGATGTTCTTTCGCATAATTTACGTCTATATTTCCTTTTATTATTGATTTCAATGCCCGCCTATAAGGCTCATAAAAATAAAAAATTACGTGTAAGGCAAAAAAGATTACAAATATTATTGTTGATATATTATGAAATAATAAACTTAGTTCATTTACTCCAAAAATTAAAATAATTCCAGATATAGCAGATATTAATCCTACTATAATAACTAGAAGAAATGAAAATTTTTGAATAGCATTAAATTTGCCTTGTGGAACCTTTTTATTAGCTAGTAGTCCTCTAAACCATTTCCAATCTAATTCATTCCATTTAAAAATAAATAACCAGTTTCTTTTATTTTTATTCTTAATTAGATATAAAATTGGTGGAATAATGAATATTAGCCCACCTAATAGGTGAATCACCTTTTGCGGTGAACCGCTCCAAGATCCTACATAATACATAATAGCACCTGTAATTAAAAGAATAATAAAGCCTAAAGTAAAAAACCAGTGTAGTCTTCTATCTGCTATAGTAAATCTTTTTATGAATTTTAAATTCGTCAATCCAATTCCCATATAAATAATCTCTCCTACGACATATTTTGTTAGCACTCTTTATTATTATTTTGTCTATTATTTGTGAACAAATTCCTAATAAAATATTAAATATATATGACGTACAAAGAATCTTAATTAATTTTAAAACTAATAGCTTGCAAGAATACTGGTATATCAACATTCTTATAATAGAAAAAATGTGTAGTCCATTTTATTACATATATGTTTATTTATTGTATATATTATTGAGTTTTCTAGTATTCATGATATAATTTCATTAAAATTAATAGTTCTTTTGAACTATAAATTAATAATACAATCATAGATTGTGCAGATGTAAAACAACCCTTTATTAGTGATTTTATACACTAAATACAGTAATGTTGTTATAAATACATCTGGTTTACTATCGTACTACCAACACTAGTGTATGTATGGGGTTTGCTCTGTACATAGACTTTTTTGTTTTTTTCTAAAATTCAATTTTTTAAAAGAGGGTGAAGATTTATGAAAAACTCCAAGATACTTATTATTGAAGATGAACACTCTATATCCGAAATCCTAACTTATAAATTAAAAAAAGAGAAATTTGAAGTAATGGGTGCGAAAACTGGACAAGAAGGTTTAATTGTAATACCTTACTTTAAACCAGACCTTATTTTACTAGATATTAAACTTCCTGATATTAGCGGATTTGATATCTGCAAAGAGATAAAAGATAACTATCAAACTCCTATAATTATGTTAACAGCTAGAATCAATTTAAAGGATATAAGTTATGGATTAGCCCTTGGAGCAGAAGATTATATTACAAAGCCTTTCGACATCAATGATGTTTTAGAAAGAATTAACTTAGTATTAGATAGAAGGAAAAATACTTCATGTTTTAACTAAACTAAATACTTAGAAATTAATAACTATGAGAAAAAATATTATTTTTCATAAGGAGGTGATTCTTATAAATACATCCTTAACAAAGAAAATAAACCATAGCAAAAATAACTCTCAAAAACAGAAGGTTGAGGATATTGAAAAAAATATTTATGAAGAAAAATTGAAAGAAGAATTTTTCAATAATATATCTCATGAAATAAAAACTCCTATTACAATAATCTTAGGTTATGCTCAACTATTAAAGGAAGAATACTATAGCTGTAATGGAATTCACTCTATAGCAATAGATTATATAGAATCCGAAAGCAAAAAACTAAATTCAATAGTAGATGAAATTATTGAAAAAGCCAGATATAGTAAATATTAAAAACCCAGGTATGCGGTTTTAAAAAACTGCATACCTTTGTATATATGTAAGAAAATCTTTAAAATGGTAAATTAAATAATATATGTTTGCAATTTACCAATATAATGATATAATTTTTTTTAGCTTTTTTAATAATAAAGATTAAAACTGATATGTTCAATGAGGAGATAGAAATAGTGAATATAGCTAAAAAACATAAATTTGCAAAAACTAAAATTACTTCATTTAACAAGCCTATTAATAAAAAGAAAATAATAGTTTCAGAAAACTATAAAAAAGAATTTTTTAATAACATATCTCATGAAATTAAGACCCCACTAACTATAATCTTAGGCTACGCACAACTTTTAAAAGAAGAGAATTTCAGCTCTGAAAGACTGTATTTAGAAGCTGTTGAAAATATAGAGCATGAAAGCATAAGATTAAATTCATTAATAAATAATCTTATAGAAAAAGCAAAACAAACTAAAAATTAAAAGAAGATGATTACTGCATATCTCGCAGAATCATCTTCTTTTGCATTTATTCTCACTCATTTTTTTCTCCTTCTTTCTTCCCCTATGCCATACACTTTGTCTTTCTGAAACGTAATGAAGAATCTTTTTTTCTTGATAGATTATTCGGAAAAGCCTCAGATTAACTTATTTATGGAAAAATACATAATTAATGTTTGCATTCACCTTATTAAATGGTATAATTTTCTAAGGGAAATTAAAAAGTTGCCATGACCCTTGAGTGTTGGAAGCACTCAAAGGCTCATGCAGGTGAATTGGCACCTACACGTGAGACATATTGTCTCCACAGCAACGATGTTATTATATACTATATTTGGCATTTCCTCAATCAACAATAACATTAGTGCATGTGTAGGGTTAAACCTGCGCATGCACTTTTTAATTTCCCTCCAAAAAAAATATTTGGAGGGAAATTTATATGCAACAAGCTAGAATACTCGTCATTGAAGGACTACTTCACAAAACCTTTTGATATTAACGAATTACTAAAGATAATTAAAAAGACAGTAAAACAAAGTTGCTTATGCTAGTTCAATTAATTGAAATATTATTTGTATAGGTTACTAGATTAGGAGATAAGAGAATGTTTATTAATGAGAAAGATAATAAAATTATTATGGAAAAATATAAAGAGGAGTTTTTCAACATTCTAGCGCATGAACTCAAAACCCCACTTACAATAATTATAGGATATGCCCAGTTGTTAAAAGAAGAAGAATTTAGTTCAAAGGAAACTTATCTAAAAGCTGTTAGCAATATAGAATATGAAAGCAAGAAGCTTAACTCTATAATAGATGAGCTTATAAAGAAGGCAAAACAATTTTAAGATTAGAAAAACAGACGCTTATAAATTATTTGAGTTGAATCAAATATTAATTCAAATATATTAACATTCGACAATTTAAGACAAATTTCGGGAGATACACGGTATCATTGCGAACAAAGTGAGCTTACCACTTTAGTCAGAAATCATGGATTAAGGCGCTGTCGCTATTTACGATTAGAAGGTGCAAAAATTCATATAACATTAGCAAACACAGCTTGCAACATAATAATGATGGTGAATTTGTTAAAATCAAAGGACCAACCTAGCTTTACTCTGCTAAGAAAAGCAGGCTAGACATGGATAATGGATAAATATTAGGTGAAATTCACCATATATTAAACTCCTCTATCTTTGATTTTATTATGAATATCAATTTCTATTAAAATGAATTAATTTAAATGAATATTTATTCAATTTATAAGGAAACTGCGTAAAAAAAGCCCTTTTCTAAGCAGTTTCCCCGGTACCTTTGCGAATGGAAATGAGCTTGTTAGTCTTCATAATTTTATCCTTTTGATAGTTTTTTTAAAATAATTATCATTAATGATTAACAAAGACATTTAATTTAAGGTGTCTCCACATGGCTCCCGACGTTGATTTTGATGTCTTGAGCGTTTTTTTTACACAGTTCCGTACGTGGACACTTTTCTACGCTATTTTTCACATTTTGCTCGTTCGCAGAAACATGTCCACTATATATGCGTATTTAGGGAACAATTCATACAATATATTGAGTGTTCAATTTTGATGTTTTTCCGTAAGTAAAATGGCACAATAGGTTCACCTTGATGTCTTGATTGCAATTTGTTATTATGCCGTTCTCGGCAAAATGTCCACAGTGCTATTGTGGTTAAGCCCGTTCTCGGAAACAAGTCAATAGTTGAATCCAACTGAGAACGGTAAGGTAGTTTAAAATCCAGGGGTGCACTTCAGGATATATTCTGCATCTGTAAGCCGTTGTTCTGCCTCTTCACATAGCGTATCGTATGTAGTTATTCTTATATCACTCCGATTATTAGTCAGTAACCGCCTCCATTGATATATTGGGATTGACGGTTTTTTGCCAATAATCAGATTTATTTCTGGCTCGTAATATTCAATTCCTTCATCTGCCAAAGTCCTTTTTACCTTATCTTGTTCCAATAAACGTTTGTAGTTCTTCACTTGCGTAATAGCGTCGTGGACAGCAGAAACAAACATAGGAACATCCGATACCGACTTAGTTAAATCAATATTGGAACGCTTTAACTCAAAGAGTTCCCAATCACCTATAATTGTATTTCTCATAAAAATATCTAACCTACGGTCCTTTTTCCCTATGTCTAAATCAGGGAATCTTAGCCATAACTGTGTTGAAATCCTATCATATTTTCCTCCAAATATTTCCTGGTAATGTTGCCGCAAGAATTCCTCTAAATGCCTTTCTTTTGCATCGCTAAAAATCAACTTATTGAATTCAACCAGAACATCATTAGCTGCGATAACCTTTTTGAGGGTAGGTTGAATCAGGGACATTGACTTTCTTGTCACGCCGGAAAATTCATTTTCAGCTATAAATCGAGATGTATGAATACCACTGTCCGAAAGACTGATACATATCCCGTCATCGTTTTCCGTTAAAAAATTGCGAAGATTGTTCCGCACAACCGCCTCGTTTTTTGCTGATGCTTTTATGAACGTGTTTATATTTCCAGCTCCAATTCGATATGTACTGTTTGGTAACATAGAAGTTAGTTGTTTTTCATACAACGAAAGTAATTCTTCATCATCAATGCCCAATTTCTCAGTATCAAAGTTATTTATTGCATATAAAGTGACACCGTCAACAGGAAGCCAAAGATCATACTTCCTTTTAGATATGTATTTTGACATCAAATCCCGCAACTCTGCCAAGTCAAGATTATCGGGTGTAAATTTCTCAAATACCGTACTAGGTGCATAACACATAAGAAATGCGTCTGAACTTTGGTAGAATCTCTCTGGCGGGCATTCAAAAATTCTATCATCAATATGGGATAACTTTTGAATTTTTCCACTATAAAGTTCAGACTCATTAAGAAGTCTTTGAAAAAACACCTCAAAAGCGTTCCTGTCAAATCTTCCGATAATCGATTTTATCAAACCATCATCCATTTTTACCTCCTGAATTATCCAATTCACCAACCAATCTTCGAAGTCGCTAAAATACATATACTCGTACCCCTGATCATTCTTTTAGTTGAATAAATTTGAATTCTGAATCTAAGGGTAAAACTAATTCTGATTCCATATTTCTTGGATATCAATCTCTCTTTATCTGGTAATACTCCAACACTTCACGCACATTCTTTTCCTGACAATGTTCAATATCTTCGTCTGCAAATCGGTTGCTCGCAATTATATCTTTTGCAACTTGCAATTGTTTCTCATCGAGAGCCGTAAATTTATCCCACCATTCGTTCACAAGATTACTTTCATCGTCATAATGACTTCGATATCTATCCGCAAGTCGAGTCCGAAGTTCTTCGTCATACTTTCGGCGATATATAATAAATGCTTCTGGCATCCAAAGAATTTTATTATATTCATCAATATCTTTCCCAAACGCTTCTTCAAAAAATGCTTTGCCACGTCCGATTTTACCTTTTGTAGCATTAAGTACAGCTTGTATTGCACGAATAAACTTACGGTTCCAGTTCTTTCCGATGTAATCACGATTGCGGAAATAAATTGGGTCGTCAATCGGATGATACTTCATAGGAAATGAGTAAATTGTGACACCAAGTTCTTCACAAAGATCTATGTTAATCCTCATTCGATAATATAGTTCATCCGGCTTGTCTTGATAGTTATAAAGTAGATAGTTTGAAAGGTTACTAATACCGTGTTTAGCTGCTGTTTTTATTGCCTTTATATAAATATTGCTCATAGAATAATGGTCAAATGCTATACGTAGCGGGCGAATATTAATTTCGGATAGTTTTGCCATTTTTGCATCCGTGACCAATCTTGCATCAATACCTTGATTAAAATCAATATAGCGTGCACGTTTCACTTTTTTAAAAATTTTATCATACAATGGGCGAACAGTATCATCAAAAGCAAGGATACTATCTTTTGTTGCGGCTTCAGTGTATAGTAAATTTAACTTTTCCCGTTTGCGATAGAAGTTGCCAGCGTCTTCTTCGCTCATTTTTTTTGAAAGACGATCATATATTCCAATCATTTTTTTTCTATACGCTCTGATATTATAACTAGCTTTCAGATTATCTATAGTGAAGCTATACTCGCTTGGCGGCATATACATTGCACTTTTCGCAAATCCACATTCTTTAATTTCATCAATAATTATATCAAAACATTTTGATGCAAAAACGTTATTGTCCATTAAAAGCAGATCCTTTTGAGCACCAAAGCGTTCTTCTGTCTCCTTAATTTGTTGTTTTAGAGCTATATAATCATTATAGTCCGGTTCGAGTCTCGGCACAGCACAAAATTCACACTTATTTACACAGCCCCTTGTCATATAACCAAAGTACGCATTATTTGCAGGATACTTGTAATCTATCTCATCAAGAATAGAATAATCTAACGGCAATTCATCAATAATATATTGATTGTCATTATCTAGAATTCCAGGTGTGTTTAACAAACCTTTATGAGGATCAATTCCCGTTTCTTTTTTAATTTCTTCTGGCAAAATGGTTGACGCAATACCTCCCACGAGCATTCTACCGTCGTCTTTGCAAAATTTCTTTGCATAGTTGACTGTTTCAATTGTTTTATTCCAATAAAAGCTAAACAGCGTAGTAATGCCTACTACGTCATATTTTGGAAAGTCCTCAGCCTTGTACCGTAATCGATACACTTTAATTTTATTTTCCAACTCACTATTTTGAAAGTCCGGGATAGCATCTAAGGGAGCATATTTCCCAGTCTTAATGTGTTCAATCAGTTTAGGAAAGTACTTACCAAGAGAAGCATCTCCAATTTCATCAAAAAACTCCTCACAGAGGAGCCTTGCAGCAAGCTCTTTTAGATTTCCCTTGAAAAATCTTACATCATCTTCAAGACGACGATAGTATGTGGCTAATTTCATTAGCCCCATAGGTGGATATTTGTTTTTATAATCTGGCTCAATTAGCAACACTCTTCGATTCATTGTAGTTCGTCCTCGATCTTCTGTATTATGGTTTCAGCAGTCTCTTTGTTAGTAGATGAGACAATAATTCCAAATATTTTTGAAATAAGTTTCCGTTCTTTTTTACTATAGGTTGATAGCTTATCCGTTCTCCATGGAATTTTAGTATCCTTTGTAATGTTTGATTCAGGTGGTTTTACACTTGTCACTATAGGATTTTTTTGATTTCGCTCCGTTTCAATACGGTTAATTAAGCGCCCCATGACGTTATTATCATTTCCATCAGCTTTTTTCTTTTTCTTTTCGATATTTTTTTTTGCTTCTTCTGCCTTAGATTTTGCTTTCTTAATTTCTGCAAATTCGGCTTCTCTATGCGCGGTATCAACAAATACGCCTTTTGCTTCTTTTTCCTTGAACTCCGCTTCTTTCTTAGCCAAGAAATCTATCTTATTAAACGCACTATTAATGGCAGAACCGCTATAATATGTACTTTTGAGTTCATCATTAAAATATTGTTTAAGTTCTCGTTCAAATTGATTGCGTGTTTCATTTTCATTAAAATAATCTCTCTGAGAATTCGGTATAAGGTTTTTCGCCACAGCAAAAACTTCACCGATAAAATAATGATGCCCCCTGTCTTCTTTGAATAGTTTTTGCAATGCGTTGTCGTCACCTATCTGAATATTTTCCTTACGCAGACGAAGGCCACGCATTTGGCAATCCTTATGAATAGCCGCCTTAAAAACAGATACTCCCCACCAAATCCACGCGAGAAGGTTACCATCTACATCTCTAATATCTTTGAATTCAATAGAAAATATTTCATCATCACCTTTAGCATGAGTTTTATACTTTGTCTTATATTTTTTTACCACTGTTTCACCATTCAGAGTGATATCATATTCATCAATATTATACTTTATTTCATCGGCATGTTTATGAATCTCCTTTCGGAATATAAAAGTGTTTATATAAGGAACAGGAGCCACAAAAGATAGATATTCCTTTATTTGTGCAAAATCAAGCAAGTCAGTGTTTGCATCATTAATTCCAACAAGTTCAACCTTAAACCAATGTTCATTGGGATCCGCCTTGTCTTCTGTCGTAAATTCATTTATAGAACGAAGAACATCACTTGCAGTATATTTTTCACCCCTTCCATTCGCAACAATCATTTCACGCATTTTTTGAGCATTGCAACACATAGTTGAGATGATAGTTTCGCCTTTTGCAGTCGATGTAAAAACCAATTCTCTACAATAAGCAAGCCCACATAACCTACCAATTCCACGAAAGCCCTTATCCTCACCTATTTTTTTATCAGAATCGGCAATGTTACCTAAAGTTTTCTGGAAATCAGCAGCCGGAATCCCTGTTGCATTATCTTCTATACTGATAATTCGTTTATCAGAATCAAGCCAGATATGAATACGCCCCTCACCTTGAAGCAAGAGTCCTTCTCGTTCTGCTTTGTCAATTTGATCACATGCGTTCTGTATATATTCGCGATAAATAACTCTTGAATCTTGGTACATTCCTGTCGTAAGATTTTCTAATATATTTACACCAAAAACATATTTGTCCATTAACTCACTCCTCTCACTTTAATTGTTTGTCAGTCTTTGAATTGCTTATATATTGGTTTTGGAAATTTGATTTTCAGTAAGGAGCGAAAAATTGGATTTTGAATTAGATAATCCCCCTGTTCCAATCTGGTTAACATGTTTTTATATGTACTCGGTAAACTACCATAATCCTTAGTAGCAGTTTCAATAGAGTTTGTTCGACCATATGCATGAGTGGAACAATTTCCAGTAACTCGCTGATGTATATTGGAACGGAACTGTTCCGCACCAAAAAGCACAATGCCCAGCGAGCGACCACGTTCTGTAACATCTAGAATTTCTCTCAAAATTGGCGATGTCTTTGGTGTCTCTTTCGAGGCGTATTTATTGAGTTCGTCAATGAATACAATGATTCTCGATGGTGGATTAACACCATCTTCTCCGTCATATTCACCCAATTTTAAATTGTAAATTGTACGCACCGCATCACCAAATACAAATGCTTGTTTATCCTCTGGAAGTTTAGCAACATCAATAACACAAACCTCATTTTTACTTATATGTTTCAACGCATCTGCCAAACGGCATTCATGCTTGCTTGGGTCAGGACGGTTTGCAAACATATCATCATTTTTAGTTGCTTTGTTGATAATACGTTTAAACTTTCTCCAACTGAGCACAGATATTTCATTAGAAACCCTTTGCTGACCTTTTGTTGAAGGTTGCGACCTTTGGGAAAGCTCGTTTACCTTATCTCTAAAGTCTTGCCATGTTACAATGTTTCCACCACCAAAATCAGGGTCCATATCATCAATAATTTTGCTGATTATCGACTCCATTGTTTGTTGTGGGTCATCAACATCTGCAAACAGCATTTCAAGACTTTCTTTATCATCTTCATACGAATATTTGAACTTTTCAAGTTGTTGATAATCCATATATACCTTCACATCATCTACGCCAAGATAAGTACTTCTTTTTGCTGATGTATTGCTCGAAAACGGAATATAGTATTTGACGTTCTTAAACGGTTCTGTTGATAGTTTAAGAATTTCATAGTCAGCAAAAACCCTTTCTTTTTCGCCTGGTTTGTCGGCAATAAAGTCATTTGCTCTATCAATTGCCATAAGATCTTTGCCTTTGACATTAAAAATAACAAATGCAACACTATCATCGGCATCATCAACTTTTATGTAATGGTCCTGAATAGCTTTCAACAGAAACATAGCGTACGAAGTCTTTGATGCAAGTCCTGAAATACCTGAGATATTTAGATGTGCTCCCTCAGGACCCAATATGAATTTAGAGTTGAGATTCACCGGCAATATAACCTCATCATTGGTTCCTTCATACATCTTCAGCGAACCACAAACAAGAGGATTCTGAACTTTATCAAGACCTAATGCCATAGTTATTTCTTCAGCTGTAGCAAGATATACTGGAGCATTATTATGAACAGGAGTATAAAGGTTTTTGTCGTTGAAAGATATTGCAGCTTCAGCATAGTTCATCCTTACACGTAAAGTCGATTCTTCTACATTAACATCCCCGAAGTCGCTGGAAATGAAATTTGTTAAAAAGCTCTGAGCATCGGTAATATGAGAGATATTTTCAATCACACCAAATGAAAACGAGTTGTCAATATGCTTAACTTTAACAATGTCGAATGCATGAAGCTTCAAATCTGAGTCTGTCCAAAAATTAAACTTATCCATTGTAGTCGGCGTTTTTTCAATGGCAAGTACACGTCCTATAAGTTTGTTTTTACTATTCATTATTTTTACTCCTCCTTAAAATAGATGCAGAAAACTTTCTGTACTCAAATATTTTGACTTCACAAAAGACTCAGTAAGATATATAGGATAGATGTGATTCGCCCAACGCAAATCCGAACCATAGCAAACCGGATTACGTTCGTTTATCAGGTACGCACTAAGCACATCTACAAGGTCACTATCTATGCCATTATCGACATCTTCTTGCGTCACAAGTATTTTTTCTACTTTCAATATTCCATCAAAAGGAGTTCGAGTCCGTTTCTTATCCCTAAGCCGAATGTACCACACCGCAAACTGGATATCATTACCCAAAAAATCACTAACAAAACAGGCCACAGGCGTACGGTGATACAGTGGTAAGTCAGCAATAAATCCAGGATTTGATTTCCCATTAATATCCAAACATGTTTCTGGGTTAAAATTCTTTGAGACCCCTAGTACCCAACTGTAATTGTTTTTGAACATCTGGTATTTCCTTTTATCGGCCTTGTCCTCTTTGGTTGGCTTATATTCAAGCGAACCATCTTTAACCAAATAGTTATTTTGGTTTAACTTGCCCTCACGAACAAGCTCGGCGACCAGTTCTTTTTCACGTTCTATCATACGGTCTTGGATACACGCAGTTCCCCTATCTTCAAACTTCTTGTCTGTATTTTTTGCTGTTTTATATGGCAATATCGTAGAAAACACTATACCTACCCGTTTTAACTCTGCACACTCATTTAGCTTTTTGGCTGTTGCATTAAAAAAACCCGGTATCCCATCGGCATCAGCAATATCTGGCAATGACAATACTATCTCTCGTTTGAACTTCTCTGGAATGACTGTTTTATTAACTCTACGACAACAGCCAACTCCAATTTGTCCAGCGATTACAGGATAAATTACACTTCTGCCATTAGACACTTTATAGGCAATATCATCAACTTTAAACACCCTACGAGAACCATCTAAAAAATAAGCGAGTAACTGCTCATCCCTTGCCGCAAGTTTTTTTCTTAAATCTTCAAGAGAAATATATTTGCGGTGTGGAGTGGTTTCAGCTGTCTTTTTCCAGATGATCGAATTATCTCCATAATCTATAAATGGGCGTTCAACGTAATCTAGTCCATATTTATGAGCCTTATAGCTTTTACCTCCAGTTTCTCTCGCCAAGACAGTCATTATTTTATCTGCCATGTATTTCCTCCTATGATTGACATAATTATCATTTTTTGACGAATAGGTGTCGAGTAAAAAACTTACATTTGTAAACCCGTACACCAATACTAATTAATTTATCAATTGTAGTGATTTTAGACATATCACTATTTCTTTTATCACCATGCTACCTATGTCATCGCTCATGATGAATTCAATCATATTCACACTGCTATAATCCCCAGTTGTCCAAATATCATTTTTGCAATAATAACCTTACACTAACCGCAGTTAGAAATTATATAGCGAAACAAAGAAGCTTTCATACCGTCTGTAGCGCCGCACTCTTTCAACGACAAAATCTACGAATCAAGGAACAGCATCTAGGCGCATATTCCCCTCGCACTTCTAAAAATTTCATAATAGTAGGCGCCATGGACATATATAAAAAGGCATGATGGCCCTTGCATTCATTCAGTTTTTGCTTTCCATATTATCACCGCATCAAAGGTATCCTTCGAAATACTTGCTATTATACAATTTGGAAGGCAATTCTAACAATTAGTGTAAATATAACATATTTATTCACGATTATAAATTTAAAAATTACGAAAACGCGAACATTATTTTAAAATAATCAAAAGACTAATAATACGCACCAATTTTACATCTATCCCATTTCCTCAAGATCATGCATGTTATCTAATATGCCAACTCAAACCCCACTTCATTTTACGGTCCTTTTTCTTTCCCTAGATATATTCTCTCAAACGAATTTTAGCACTTTGGGGAAAATAGACAAAATGAATAAATCCAACAAACCAAATAAAATTAGGGCTAACTTTCTTTGTTTTAATCTCTAGTTTTTTTAGCACTAATAATTTATCTTTTATATTCTTTTTTTTTATTATTGGATTTCCATTCTCGTATCTAACCCTATGATAAATATTCGTTATATTATTTAATTCATTTATTATTTGAATATGCTGTATATTTATCATTCCACTTATTTCATTAGACATATTTATATTATTAATTTCTATCTGTCTAGTTTTTTTTACCATATTTCCATTGTATACATAATTTAAATATCTATCTACGTTTTGAATCTATTGATTCTACTTTTTGATAGAAGTCCACATAAAAAAATGTAAAATTAAGCTTAAATAATTTACTTTTTCTATTAAATTTGTCTTTATTTTATATTGTAGAAGTTATTCCAATATTTTTTATCTTAAGATTAAGATAATTATTCCATTTAATTATAACCCTCCAATTACTCCGTATGGATATTTAGTAATGAAAATAATAAGTTATAAAAACATTCTAAAAAGAGAGGAGCCGATTTTATGAGTGCACAAGTTAATTGTCCAAAATATATTGCTGGTGAATTAAAAAAATTCAAATCTTTTAAAAGGGTAGCCAAATTCTACCCCGAGCTCAATTCTGAATTTGATAAAAGAACGAAGTGTTTTATAGATTGTAATTTCACTTTGACACATTTACTATAATGCTTTATTTTTTTATTTAAGTACTCTAATCCACTGTAATATTCTTTAATTTCCCATCTTTCTTTTCATCTACTGGCTTCTTCTCTAAATATTCTCCTGATATAGTATGAATGGCTTTGATGAACTCGTCTTGATGTTCTTTTATATTTGTTCTAACAGGTTCAGGCATTTCTTCTAAGATAACATCTGCTATTCTTAATTTAATTCGAAGTAAATTGATTATCATTTCTTCATTTATCATTAGTTTTACCTCCAAACCTTATTAATAACCTTTCATCCTCAAGCTTAGCACCTTTTATACTTAAGGAAGTTAATGTTCTTGGTAAGGAAATATTTCTTTTGACTTTACCTGCCTTAATAATTAACTCATCACCTTTTTGGTTTAAATCTAAATCTTCCTTACTAATAAATGGCATGTATAGTGAGAAGATATAATCTTCATTATCTTTAATCACTTCCTGAGTTCTTATATTATATTTAATCTCATTAGGATCTTCGTCTTTAAATATTTCATTCCCCATTTTTTGTAGCATCTTTATGCCTACAACTTCTTGTTCAAATAATGGAGCATAATATATTGGTAATGGTGAAAAGTTGTTTTTTATTGTCTCTATATATTCCTTTTGGATATCCTTCCATGCCTTAAAATAATCATCTGTTACACTATTAGGTAATACCTTATTTATAACTATTGCATCAATATTGAAGTTATATATATTAAGATAAGTAAAGCTTCTCTGAGCCTCTTTAATTACCATTTTCTCTGGATTTACTACAATTCTTATACTAGCCACTTCTTTATTTGAAAAAAGATTTCTCATCTCGTCTAACTGTTGATAGATATTCTCTATTTCTCCCATAACACCATCAGAAGGCATTGGAATCCCAGTTAACGGTTGAATGACTGGTTTAATCAATTTAATTGCTTTTCTTTTCATCGGAAATAATTTTTCCATCCACCAGCGAAGCATATCTGGAAAACTTAGTAGTGCCAATGTTTCCCCTGTTGGAGCTGAATCAATAATTATTACATCATATGTGTTTTCTTTATAGTACTTAAGTATTCTAATAAGACTTAATAAATCTTCTAAACCAGGAAACATCGTTAATTCTTCTGTTGTAATATCCTTAATAGTTTTTGATGTAAAAAGAGCTGTTAAGTATTCTTGTATTTTACCCCAACCTTTTTCTACTTCATAAGTTGGATCTATTTCTTGTGCCCATAAGTTCTCTTTAATTTCTATTGGTTCAGCTGTCAATTTAAGATCAAAAGAATCACCTAAGCTATGAGCTGGATCAGTGCTAACAATTAAAGTTTTTAACCCTTTCTTAGCACTTTGAACAGCAGATGCTGCTGCTATGCTTGTTTTACCAACTCCACCTTTACCTGTGTATAAAATAATTCTCATAAATTCTCCTCCTTTAATTTATCTTTCGTATATTACGACAGTCATAATATACGGTTAAATCTAAGCCCATCTTAGGATGGGCACTCGAGCTGTAAAATCTGAACGTTCTATTCTATATTAATTTTATTAATTTGTATCTTTTCTTCGTTTTTATTTTCTTCTGTTTTTTCTGAATTGATAACATTTACTACCTTAATAAATATATTGATTAATGTTTTCTTTTCATCCTCTGTTAAAACGTTTTCAACCAGATTAATATATTTAAATATTTTATCTTTTATATCATTAATTAATAATGAACCTTCATCTGTAAGACTTATAACTACTATCCTTCTATCTATTTCGTGGCGCTCTCTTTTTAATAAGTCTTTTTTAACAAGTCTGTCAATAATACTTGTAGCTGTGCTCATAGGAACATTAATATAGTCAGCGATTTGGCTCATTATTATTCCCTTATTACGATCAACCATCAACATAGCAATTAATTCAGATTTAGATAATTGCAAATCAATGTTTATCCACTCTTCCGGATATAAAATTTTTTTAGCATTTTCTAAGAAAAAATCAAAAAGATTATTATTAGACATAAATTTCATCACCTGTATATTTCATGTTTCGTATTAATTATACAATACATTCTTTTGAATAAAATGTCAATCTTTATTCTTGTACCTATTGCTTTTATAATTTTTAATGCTAGTGGATAAATATTCTCTTGTATATACTTGATTAACTTTTATTCTAATTTTTAATCTTTTTAACACTATTGATTAATTCCTTATATTCTTTTTTAGATATTGTTGGATTTTCGTTTCCGTATCTAATTTTCTGATAGATATCAGTTATTTCATTTATCTCATTGCTTACATTAGGGTGTTTTATATTAATCTCTCTTCTTATATCACTAGAAGTGACTGAATTATTAATATCTATTTGTTTGGATTTCTTAAGCCAAAGTAAAAACCTTTGATAGCTTTTACGGTGAAAATCAGAAGAAGTAAACCTTTTTCTTTTCTTCTTATCTTCTATTTCATAAGAATATTGAATAACTTCATTAATAGTTCCATTCTCATTTGTGGAATTAAAATCAATTTTTTTAATAGATTTATATATTAAAAATACTGCAGCAATAATAACCAAACCGATTACTACTGTTTCTATATTCCTCCACATTTCCTCATTATATGTAGAGTTGATTAAATCATTATCTACATCTTGTTCCGTTGGTTCTATTTTTGATAAAAATTCACTTATATTATCCTCTGATTGTGGAAATTCTAGTTCCTTAAAACTAAAAATAAAATTACCTATTAAAATAAAAATATAGTATAAAACATCTTTGAAAAAGGAGAATAAGGCTAGAACACTATCCTTAATAAAGTTAAACAAAAGTAGAAAAATAGCTAACCCAGATATAACAAATATAAAGATATATCTTAGGCTTTTTCTTAATTCTAAAGAGATAGTTGAGTCTTTTAGATATATAAATAATCCACCAAATAAATATAAGCAAATAAGGATTACATATGAAATAAGCACCCAAGTATTATCAATTTGATAATTATTGAATGAATTAAAAAGAAAGAACAAAAACGAAGCGACAAGATAAAAATATATTCTATATAAAAAAATATTATTGTTTATTAATCTTACTTCTTCTTCTTTTTTAAAAGTTAAAACTAAAAGTAAAAGAATTATCACCCAGGAAATTGGAGAATAGTTCAACGACCATACACCATAAATAGTAAGAACAGCAAGCAACAAATAAAAAAACTTGCTAGCATTTTCTTTAAAAATAATAAATGTTAGTGAGAAAAGAAAAAAAATTAACCATAAAAAATATACTGATAATGTAAAATAAGTTTTAAAGAAAATTGGGAAAGTTAAAGTCAAAATCATATAAATAATATAGCTGTCTATCATATATAAAATCCATCTAGGTAGCTGATTTATAGAGAACGCCCATATCTTCATTGGCTTCTACCCCCTCGTTTAATGGATTTATATATATTACTTTATATCCCTCTCTTTTTAATAATGATATTTGTTGTTTTACTTCTTGTGACAGATAAGTACTTACCAAAATAATTGTAGGCTTTGTTAAGCCAATATCTTTTTTTACATATTTTAAAGTATGAATATAGTTAACACTTATATAGCTTTTTAACTTTGCTAGTTGATAGAGAACATTCTCCAAATCTTTTTTTCTCTTTGCCGATAATTTATATAGATTATTAGATCTTACCAATTTAGCATTCATTAATATATTATAGGAAATATTATTACTAGAGAATAAATATGCTAATGAAGCAGTTGCAGAAATTACTTGTTCCACTTCATCCTCATCTGTCCCCATCCATGTCTTATCATTAGTTTTTAGATTAGATAATATCCACAATTCTTTGTGTGTGGTGAATTCATATTGTTTTGTAAACAATTTATTGTATTTGCCAGTTGCCTTCCAATCTATCTTAGTGAATGGATCTGATTGTATATACTCTCTAGCTCCTTTTGGTAAAATTCTATCCTCTATAAGTGCTTTATTAGATTTTTTACTACCATATAATTGATTGAAAAATTGATTTATATTATTAATAGCATATATATTAGGATAGATGCCGATTTCTTTATATTTAACTTTATTAAATATTTTATTGTTTAAGTTAAATGGATCAGAAATATTAAGCTTTAAATCTCCTATAAAATAGTTTCCTCTTTTATTAGCTATACAATTAATTTTCTTAGTTATTCTTGTTTTTGGAGGAACACTGAAATTCAATTTATAAAAATTATAGTACCCTTCATTTCTGATAAGCTTTAATTCTTCTAGTATATTAATATTACGATGAAAAGAAACTATTAACTCAATGTTTGGATAAGGAAGTATAGATTTATTTTCAATTGAATAAGTTATTTCAAAAGGTTTTTCCTTAAAACTAGCATTTCTTTTACTAGTCATCGTTACTGATAGATTTTTATACGCACTATTAATCCATAAAATACTTATATATAAGATAACAATAATAAATAAACCTAGTCCCAATAGTATAGCTTCATTATAAAGAAAGCCTAAGATTAAAAATATTATTCCTATAGGAAATAGTATATTATATCTCATATAATCACCCAATATCCTCTAGTGGTACTGGTATTCCAGAAATAGTTTCATTTATTATATCTGCCCCTGTTTTTTGCAAAGAAATATCCATTGATAAAACAAGACGATGCTCTAAAACTGGAACAAAAGCTTCTTGTATGTCTTCAGGTATAACAAATGTGCGATTGCGTAAATATGCCAATGCTTGTACATAACGTACAATTGCTAATGTAGCTCTTGGGCTTGGACCAACTTCTATTTCTGAATGGTTTCTTAAAGAAGTAATTGTTTTTACTATATATTCAAGCAATTCTTTTTCAAGATGGATTCCTTTAACCTCTTCTTGAATTAAAATTATATCTTCAATATTCATAACTGCTATCAATTCTTCTAATGGATTATCTTCTTTATATCGATAAATCATATCCAATTCTTCTTCTTCAGTTGGATAACCTAAAGAAATTTTTATTAAAAATCTATCTAATTGAGCTTCTGGTAAAGGAAATGTTCCCTCTGTTTCGATAGGGTTCTGGGTAGCGATAACAAGAAAAGGAGATGGGAGCTTAATAGTCTCTCGATCAACTGTCACTTGTTTTTCTGCCATTCCTTCTAACAAAGCTGATTGACTTCTAGGAGTTGTTCGATTCAGTTCATCTGCTAAAACAATATTGGCATGGATTGGTCCAGCTCTCCAAACAAATTCCTGCTTTTTTTGGTTATAATAATTAATTCCGACAATATCATTTGGTAATAAATCAGGAGTAAATTGTATTCGAGAAAAATCCCCATTTAATGATTTGGCTAAGCTTTTTGCTAACATTGTTTTTCCTGTTCCAGGTACATCTTCTAATAAAACATGACCTTCCGCAAGGAATGCAGCAATGATTTGTTCGACCTGTTTTTCTTTACCTATAATGATTTTATTAAGATTGTTTTTTAATTCATTTAATTCTGCTTGTGACTTTTTCAAAAAAATTTCCTCCTAAAATTAGTTTATTACTTACCTTAAACTTCATATATTTCCACTTAAAGACTATTATATAATTTAGGAGCAATAATTGAAATGGAAAAACTTTTAAAGTTTTTGGATTATAATCTTTAATCCAACAATATTGCCTTTAATCTTGCTATGTCCCTTTCATTCTTAGTTATTTTTTCATATGCTAATTCAATATCTGGTTGTTGTGTGACTATCAACTCTAATTGTTTTTGAATATAAACCAATTTTTCAAAGTGTAATTCAATAGTATCTTTAAGCTGAGTTAATATCTTTTCGTTTTGTTCTAATCTATCAGCCAAATAATCAAATCTTATATCCACTTGCTCAATTCTCTTTGCAATCTGGTTACATCTTACATTTACTTGGTCAATCTCTTTGTTTATTTGTTCAAATCTTATATCTGCTTGTTCAATCTCTTTGTTTATTTGTTCAAATCTTACATTTGCTTGGTCAATCTCTTTGTTTATTTGTTCAAATCTTATATCTGCTTGTTCAATTTTTTTATCAATCTGATTAAATCTTTCATTATATTGCTGCTCAAATATTTTTTCTATTTGGTCAAATTGATTGTTAATTTCATCACGAAAATTGAATATTATGCTTTTTATCTCATTATTAATCAAAAAATCACCTCACGAAAATAAATAACTAAGCTTTTATATCATATTTTTATATACATTTTTTTAGAACTTTATTATAGAAACATAAAAAAGAGCAAAGAATTTTTGCTCTAAAGTGGTAACCTATTTTCAATTATCTTTACTTATCTATAATTTTGTTTAACTGTCTAATAACTAAAGAGAAACCTATACCAACAACTGAAGCTAAATAAAGGATTGCAAATATCATGGTTGAGCTGTCTGAATTTGCTCCTAAGAATCCACAAAGAATAAAACCAAAAATAAAGATTAATATTCCGTTAATCGCATGAATGATAAAATATTTCAATTGCATTCCCACCTTTTTTAAATATTTTTTCCTTAATTTTTTTAAAAAATATGTCGTCAATTCCTTAAGTTAATTGTAACTTGTGATTGACGACATTTATTTTTCATTATTATTCACAATTATTTAAATCTTAATTACTCACTAACAATCTGTTCATTACGCTTAAGAAAATCAAAGAAAATGACTGTGTAATATACAACATTTATTGCTAATAATATCATAAAGATAATTTTGTCTAATAGGATAGATATGTTGCTTTCTCCAAAAGCTGCTCCGAAAATCAATTGGAACAACCATATTACAAGTATATCTACAGCAAAAATTCCAAAATATAAACCTAGCAAACGAAGACCTTTTTTTCCTTTTACTAACTCCCAACTCTTCCTAATACCCATAATGCCTCTTTCAAATATAATAAAGGCAAAATAAAAGCTCATTCTAGTCATTAAATATATAATTGTCGGTGTTATAAGTACGGCTAATAATGCGATTGGAATAATTCTCTGACTAAATCCCTCTATCAAAGCTAAACTTAAAGGTACAAATGCAAGGAAGAATAGGATAAGAACTACAAAAAAGAAATAGGTAACACCACCACGAAATAAAGCCCAATACCTTAATAAAGCTCCTTTAATTGCTTTGCCAAAGGATACATTTTTACCTTCCTTAAGGCCACCTACTAATATTATTATTGAAGCAATAGCTAATGGTATAGCAACTAACTCTAATATAATTATACCTATTATGAGTAAATTAGCTTCTAAGCTAGTCAAATTGGATAAATTCATACCTACATATTTCATCATAAAAAAACCATCGCTCATGTCTATAGCTCCAAAAGTAATCCCATAAATTGAAAATTTACCATAAACTTGAGTTATAAATACATAAAAAGGTCCTGTAAAAACAAGTACAAACAAAAAAAGTTTTATAAAGTTATTCTTAAAGATAGAAAAAGTTAATTTTATTATTTCAACAAAAGTAAGCGGTTTATCTGCCCAAGATACCATTTCTAAAAATCTCCTCTCCTTTCAAATACTAATCTTAATTAAATGTTTATGTATCTATTATTAAAAATTATGTTTATTTATATATTATATCAAATTTGTTTAATTACTCATAGTATGATAAATATTTCAAAGTATAATATTAGAAAGAAGAATAAAATAAATATAAGCATTTGTAAATTTGTGTATCTACAAATGCTTATTATAATTTTTATTCTCTAATTGTGTTTTTTAATAAAGTATCTATCTCATCATCCGTCATTTGATAGTCAAAAAATAGATTAAAGAATTCTTTTGTTTCTTCTTTTATGTCAATTTGATATACATCTGGATATAATAAATCCCCTAACCACTGTAATCCCATTATCCTTAACAATGTAGGTGGTTGACTAAACCAGTCATATGGACCATAAGGAATATCGTATACCTCTTTATTCTTTACTGCAGCAATATTTTGCCAAGATACATCATTTAATATATCATCATATAATTCTTCATTATGACTCGAATTTGAACTAAGAATAATTAGTTCAGGATCCCAATCTAATAATTGCTCCAATGAAACCTCTAATCTTCTTAAATTCTTATCAACGCCTGGATCGGCAATATTTAAACCGCCAACTAAATCTAGAACTTCAGTATTTATTGAGCCTTTTGGAATTGTTTCTAATCCATTAAGTCCTGCACCATAGTAAACTTCTTTTCTCTCATCTTCTTGAATTAATGCTGCTTTTTGGTTAATTTCATTAAATACTTCTCTACTATAGTCTGCTAATTCTTTAGCTCTATCTTCTACACCTAAAATATTTCCTAGGAATTCATATGAGTCCGCTTGATTTGTAATACTTCCATCAACCATAATAACAGGAATATTTAACATCTCTTCAATCTCATTCGATTCAGCAATATACCCTTCATTTACGTCTCCCATATTAATGATAATATCTGGTTCTACCGTTAATATTTCTTCTAAATTAGTAGAATTTGTACCTTTCCATCTTCCTAACACGGGTAAATCATAATATTCCGGTTTAATAAATTGCTTTTCTGATTCAAGCTCAAAGTTCCAACCAGTCACCTTGTCTGGTGCCAATGTATACACAAATAAAGTACCAATAGAATGAGTTGCGTAAACTTTATTAATCTCCGCTGGTATTGTTACCGTCCTTCCTGCCATATCAGTAATCGTTCTTGATGTCGGTTGATCTGCATTTTCCTGTTCTTGTTCTGAATTACAGCCAATTAAACTTATTACTATAATTAAAGCTATTAATACAATAAATGTTTTTTTAATATACATTGATACCCCTCCAACTTGCTTTCTGATTTATATTTTATTTACTAAGATGCTGATACGCATACATTAATACTTTTATCATTAGATACTGAAGCATTAATTATTCTTACCCCTATACCATAAATATCTTCCATATTTTCTTCTGTTATTATCAAATTAGGTTCGCCAATTCTATTTATATTATTATCTTTCATTAAAGCTACTTTAGATGAATATTGCAAAGCATGATCGGGATAATGTGTTGACATAATAATTGCTAATCCGCTTTTTGCTAGCTGCTTAATGTGCTGTAATACTTTTATTTGATTACCAAAATCCAAATTTGATGTTGGTTCATCCATTATTAATATCTGAGGCTTTTGGGCTAATGCTCTTGCTATTAAAACAAGTTGCCTTTCTCCACCGCTTATTTCTGTATAAATTTTATCTTTAAGATATGAGATATTTAGAATATCCATAGATTCCATAGCTACCTCAAAATCATCCTTCGATGGTGAAGCATAAGATTTGAGGTGAGCAGTTCTTCCCATCAAAACAACATCAATTACCTTAAAAGGAAAGGGAGGAGTATGGTGTTGTGGAACATAGCCGATATAATGTGCTATTTTGCTACGTGACCAATTCCTAATACTACTACCATCTAGTAAAATATCCCCTTTTTCCGCATTATACAAACCTAATACAGCTTTAAATAATGTTGTTTTTCCTGTACCATTTGGACCAAGCAAGCTTAGTACTTCTCCTGAATCTATAGAGAAAGATACATCAGAAAACACTTTCTTTTTCTCATAGCTAAAGCTTAAATTTTTTACTTCTAATCTCATACCCAACCCCTCCTAGAATATGCTAATAAATAGATAAAGACTGGTGCGCCTATTATTGAAGTAAGAATACCAAGTGGTATTTCCATTGGTAGAATAAGTCTAGCCAACGAATCAACTAGCAACAGATAGATACTTCCTATTAATATTGAAGCAGGTAACAAAATCTTATAATTCGGACCTACAAGTAATCTAGCCAAATGAGGTACTAATAGCCCCACCCATCCAATAATACCGCTTATTGATACAACTGATGCAGTTAGTAAAGTTGAAGTTAATATAACAATAAATCGTATTTTCTTAGTATCAATACCTAATGCTTGTGCTTCTTCATCGCCAAAAGCCATAATGTTTAAACGCCATTTAACTAAAAATAAAGGTATCATTCCAATCATCACTGGTATCATAATAAAGTAAATATCCTCCATTGTTACCCTTGATAAACTACCCATCAGCCAAAATGTTATAGCGGGAAGTTTTTCATATGGATCGGCCACATATTTTAATAAAGATATAAAAGATGAAAATAATGTACCTATCAAAATTCCAGTTAAGATTAGTATTAAAGTAATATCCGATTTTTTAAATCTAGCACTAATTAAATAAGTAACAAAAACAGCTACTAGTCCAAAAACAAAAGCCATAATTTGAATACCTAGATTATTTAATGACAATATAATTGCCAAAGCAGCACCAAAGCCTGCACCAGCCGAAGCTCCCAAAATATCTGGAGAAACTAATGGGTTTTTAAATATTCCTTGGTAAGCAGTACCAGATACTGATAACGCTGCTCCAACAATAATTGCTCCCAAAATTCTAGGTAATCGAATATTAAATATTACTGTGTCTAAGGTGGATGGTAAGGTATGCTCTAATGAAAATATTTTTGAATATAGAATAATACCAAGCTCATTTAATGAAATAGGATATCTACCGATTGAAATAGACAATAATGATAGGAGTACTAATAACATTGTCAAAGAAATAAATATTGTTTTATTTGACTTAAAAATTTTTTGCTCTGTCATAGTAGTTATTATTACCCCTCTCAATATAAAAAGTCCTAATATGTAAAAAACATACTAGGACTTTAAATTAAATTCAAAGCACTCAAGTATCTCCTTTACAAAACAGGAAGGCATACACGTTTCCATGAATACCCCGCGGGATATAAATATCCCAGGTCAATTAACCGTAAACTTTATTGTCCTTAGGTAATAATTGACTCGGAGATGATTATTTAATTATTAATATAGATAAGCATATCAAAGATTTACAAAAAATCAATACTATTTTTATAAAGCCGAACTTTATTCAGATGGAGTTTTAACTCCACCTGAATTTATGTGAGACTTATCCTAAATTCATTCTCCCCCACTTATGAAGTGGGGGTCTTATTATATCTGGATAAAGCCGAACTTTATTCAGATGGAGTTTTTCTAAAAAGTAACTATTTTGTCAGACCATTCGACCATTTCAATACAATCTATCATAGTTGATATTGGACAGACTTCGTTTCCATCCATGCTTCGAGATTTAAGACAGTTTCCACAAGCAAGAATATGACCACCTATATCGATAAAAGTATTCAGCTGGGTTGCAACATCAAATTTTTCATGTTCTAAATTTTGACATTCGACTGCCTCTCCCATCAAAAAAACCTTAACATCATGACCACGTTTTCTAGCAGTTACTGCAAAACGAAACGCATTCCATGCCTTCTCATATTCCTTAGTCTCAATTATTATTCCAAGTTTCATTCCCAATTTCAACTCCGTTAATATAATTCTTTACACTAAAAAATATTATTTTAGGTATATTATCATATTTATTGGCATATGCCAAATATTTCGCAAAAAAATAATCCCTAAATAAATTTTTTGTTTTAATTTAGGGGGAATCATTGATTACTATTTCAAATTTTCTGGATTAAGCGACTCCAATTCTGGAATAACGAATAATCCATCCTTACGAATTAATTCATCATCAAAGTATATCTCTCCACCACCATACTCAGGGCGTTGAATAAATACTAAATCCCAATGTATATTTGACTTGTTTCCATTATCTGCTTCGTCATATGCTCTTCCTGGGGTAAAATGAATAGAGCCTGAGATTTTTTCATCAAATAATGTATCTTTCATTGGGCTTAGAATATAAGGGTTGACTCCTATTGCGAATTCTCCAACGTATCTAGCTCCTTCATCAGTATCAAATATTTTATTGATTCTTTCAGTATTATTAGCAGTTGCATTTATTATTTTTCCATCCTTAAACTCTAACCTAATATTTTCAAATGTAACACCCTCGTAAAGCGTTGGTGCATTATAGCTAATAACACCATTAACCGAATTTTTAACTGGTGCCGTAAATACTTCTCCATCAGGTATATTCATCTCACCAGCACATTTTATTGCAGGAATATTTTTTATGGAAAATTGAAGATCAGTTCCAGTACCTTTAATATGTACTCTGTCCGTCTTTTCCATTAATTCAACTAATGCATCCATTGCTTTGGACATCTTACTATAATCTAAATTACATACATTAAAATAAAAATCTTCAAAGGCTTCTGTACTCATACTTGCTAATTGAGCCATAGAAGATGTTGGATAACGCAGAATCACCCATTTAGTGCGATTAACACGCTCTTCAAAGTGTACTGGTTTTACGAAAAGATCACTATACAATTTCATCTTCTCTTCTGGTACATCAGATAATTCATTAACATTATTTCCTGCTCTAATACCTATGTAAGCATCTACTTCTTTCATTCTTGCTAATTCCCACTCTGCCATATCTTTTAACTGTTCTTCACTTGCCTCTGTTAACAAAACCCGTGTTACTTCACTTCTCTTTAAAGTTATATACGGTATTCCGCCAACTACATTTACTTGCTTAACTAGTGCGTTAGCTAATTCTGTTTCCTCTCCAATCATTTCGATTAGTATTTTTTCTCCTTTTTGTAGATTAACAGAATATTGCACTAATTGTTTTGCTAATTGGTCAATGCGAATGTCTTTCATAGTTAGTCTCCTTTTTATCAATATTTTATTTTATCTAGAATATATTATTAGTTGATCTTTTCCTTTATTCTTAGCTTCGTATAAGGCTTGATCAGCTTTATGAACTAGTTTTAGGTAATCTATTTCTTTATCCTCTGCTTTCCAACTAGCTACACCACAAGAGATTGTTACTTTAGGATCCGTTTCTTCCCTTACCCGTTTTACAATTCTCTCACCTATTTTTACAGCTGCATTTTCGTCAGCTTTTGGTAAATATATAGCTAATTCTTCTCCACCCCATCTTGCAGCTACATCTTCTTCTCTAATATTACTCTTAAATATTTTGGCCACTAAAATAAGTATTTTGTCTCCTATATGATGCCCATAATTATCATTAACCCTCTTAAAATTATCTAAATCAAAAAGAAGTAAGGTTCCACCCTTGTCTTCAAGCTGAGACTCTTTTATTTTTTCATCAAGATAAGAGCGATTAAAAAGATTAGTTAAATAATCAGTTATAGCTAACTGCTGAATTTGATTCAACATAAATGAATTGGTTAAGGCTAAACTAAACTGTTGGGAAAGTAATTCTAAGAATTTAAGGTCATCATAAGAAAATTGATTATCTTCCTTAGAAGTTACAGCTAAAGCACCTGTTATTTCATTTCTTATAAATATAGGGGTAGCAATAATAGAATTACAACAGCTATTCCGATTGCAATAATTACCACCTAGCCCATAATCCTTCGTTCTATCACCAATAATTATTGCTTCTTTTCTCTTGTAAACTAGACCAATATATGTATCATCTACTGGTATAAAATCAATCTCTTTTTCTGTATTATTCTTCACATTAATATATTTATTTTTCTCTTCATTTATTTCAGCATAAACAATAAATTGTGACTTATATATATTAGTCAATTCAGAAATCACTACATTAACTACATCATCTTTATTTAAATTATTATTTATTTCTTTAGTTAATGAATTAATTGTCTCCAATCTTCTTACCCAGCTATTCAATCGTTGATATAATTGAGAATTTTCGAATGCACTTCCAATGATTTCAACTATTTCATTAAGAAAATTAATTCTATTAAGACTGTTTTTAAAATTACTGCTTTTTAAATACACTACCCCATATATCGCTTGTTTTCCTTTGATTGGAATAGCAATTTCCTTAATATCTTGATCTATTATGTACTTACCTTCAATAAAAGCTTTATTTTTTATATCATTAATATTTTGTATCATATTCATAAGTTTAATAGGTACACTTGAAATCTTATAATCTTGAGATAACCAAAATTCAAAACTATCTTCTGGAAATAATAGATTAATATAATTAATACCTTCTAATAGAATTTCATTTGTATCATAGTTAGAATAAAGATTTTTTTGTAAAAAATATAATAATTCCTCATCTTTTTTTTCTCTAAATTGTATCTCTTTATCCTCTTTAGTTTCTTCTCCTGATAATACTAGAGAATTTGCTACTTCTAAGTTAATATCTTTATTACTAGCAACCATTCTTACCCCTTCCTTCAATATGAGCTGCATCATTTATTTTAATAATTTTCCATTCAGATTTTTTATGATTATAAATAATAGTAGATATACTCGTATTAAGCAATTTAAGATATCTTTTCGTTAGTTTATCCTGACTTATTTCTTGTAAAAGAGAATTGATAGCAGCACCATGACTCACAATCAAAATACTATCATCTAAATGATTTTTGCTCAATTTTAATATTGAATTAAGTACTCTCGTTTTTAGAGAATCTAGCGTCTCAATTCCATAAGAATTCAATTCTTTGCACATCAAAATATCAAAATCAGAGTACAATGATTTTACCTCATTAACCTCTAAACCTTCTAATTTACCAAATGACCTTTCTCTTAGATTATTATCTATATTCACTTTTAAATTATATATATCAGCTATGGTTTCAGCAGTTGCTTTGGCACGTATTAAATCACTAGAATATATAGCATCTATTTTAGTTTTCTCATCATATAAGCGTTTTGCTAAATTTGTAGCTTGAAACTCACCATATCTATTTAGGGGTATATCAATTTGCCCTTGGAATCTTCTTTCTCTATTAGAATCTGTCTCTCCATGTCTTACTAAGTATATTATAGTCTCCATTATTATCCTCTCAATTATTACTCTCTAAGTTAATATTCTCATATTGTATTGGCACCATATATTGTTGGTTGCCATCCCATATATATTCTATCGTTTTTACAAAACTATTATTAGTATTATCAAAGATATCTACAACATAATATGTCAAGCCTCTATTATAATATTCAATTAAATTAAGATCATAGTAATAGCTACTTTTAGCTTGTTCTATTGGTTCCCCAATGCTATTATATATGCCTTCAGAATTACCATACCACTGCATTTTCCCTGTCATGTCCATATATATCCATTGATCAACTTGTCTGTAGAATAAATCTTCTTTTTCTAATGTATTCTTGTCATCAAGTGATATTGCAAGAAACCCTTTTTTATTATATTTATTCCACTGGTCATATATAAAAGCAAATTCTCCATACAACCATCTATCAGCTTCTTTTACCTTGCCTTCTTCACTATTATTATTAGTTAATTTATTTAAATCAATAGTAATTGTTTTATAATTACTTATCCCAGTTTGAAACTGATCAAAATAAAAAACAAATGTTAACCATTCAGTTTCTTTTGAAGAAGCAAATACCTCTGTATACACTAGAGAACTTGATTGATCATCAAGTAATATCTTCCAGACATCATCATTTTTTGATGTAGAAATAGTAAATATTACATTTTCCTCATTTGTTTCTTCACTAAAGTACCAAAGACCCTGTTCAGTTTCATAAATAAATATGTTATTCCAATCTAATTTATTGGGAGGAATAGTTATTTCATATGCACTTTCAACTAATTCTTTGGCAAAAGCAAATTCCTTTGAATCTAGTATAAATTCATTATCTGGAATAAATATAGAAAAAACATTTTCATCTGTTATTATATTGTTAATGTTAAGAATGTAACCACCTTTAATTTTATCATCATAATTAATAGAAGCTAAATAATTCCCATCACTATTAAAACCATATAGATATGATAATCTATTAGTTTTTACTTGTGTGATAAAGTTAGAGTTTTTAAATAGTTTATCAAGACTTATAACATTTGTTGAATCATATAAGGAATCAGAATCGTATTTTGGACTGTTATCTACTTTATTCCATTCTTCTTCATTTGAATTATTATTTGAGTTGTTATATAAGGTGAAGAATATAAAGTATGAAATTATTAATAATATAAAAATTATAAATGCCTTAAATAAAAATTTTCGATTTCTCAAGTAGCCAGTCCACCTCCTCTATTACTCTATCATTTTAACATATTAATCTTTAATGTTCACTAATGAAACATTGATAATAATTCCTCTATTTAGAATTAACCAAAATATGTTATTCTCCTGCTTGTTATTTAATAAGTTTTTACTAATTAATCCATTCTTACTTGACACTAAGCATATAAAAGCTTTATTATATAAAAAGTGAATATGGGAATATTATATCTTAGATGTGAACCCTCACTCATTTTGTCCTTATAGAGCGCGGCTGATTTATTTCTATAAGATAAGTATGTTGACAAAATTGAGCACATCAAATGCCCATAAAAATTTTTATTGTATATGAGAGGGGTTTTTTATTAAATGTCACGTTATACAGGACCAAAACATAAGTTGAGTCGTCGTGTTGGTATCTCTTTGAGTGGTACAGGAAAAGAAATGAAACGTCCTTATCCTCCAGGTCAACATGGACAAAGTCAACGTAGAAAAGTAAGCGAGTATGGACTTCAATTAAATGAAAAACAAAAATTACGCCACATGTATGGCTTAAATGAAAAACAGTTTGTTAATCTTTTTGTTAAAGCTACCAAAATGCATGGTGTATCTGGTGAAAACTTTATGATTCTTTTGGAAAGTCGTTTAGATAACCTTGTTTATCGTATGGGCTTATCTCATACTCGTCAAGGAGCTAGACAATTAGTAAATCATGGGCATGTTACTGTTAATGGAAAAAAGGTTGACATTGCTTCTTATCAAGTTAAACCTAATGATGTAATTGGTTTGCGTGAGAAGAGCCGTAACTTGAACATGATAAAAGAAGCATTAAAAGATCGCAACTATCTTCCTGATTATGTTACTTTTGATGATAAGTCACTAGAAGGTAAATTTATTCGTTTACCAGAACGTTCTGAGTTACCTCAAGAAATTAACGAAAAACTTATCGTAGAGTACTATTCAAAATAATATTAATAAGCATCCAAAATTGGATGCTTGTTTTTTTGTAGAAAATGGTATTTGTAGTTTACAACGTGCTCACGATGTCCGTTACCTTTCTTTTAATGAGTAAAATACGGAAGAAAGGTAACTCCCAAAAGCCGCACTTATGTAAAGCTACAAAACTTTTAGGTATAATAATAATCGCAGGACCGAACTTACTTAACGTAAGTGAGTACCAGAGATTTAAGCTGTAACACTGAAATTTGGCGTTTTATACAGTCTGTGGATGCTTATTTTTTTATTTTTTTATCTAACTATATTTATCTTTGCAAATTTCCTTTTACCGACTTGAATTATCATATCTTGTTTAATCTCTACTACATAATCAATATCATCTATTTTCTCTTCATCTATTTTTACTGCGCCCTGTTCAATCATTCTACGTCCTTCTCCATTAGACGAAACTAGTCCTAGTGAAACAATAAGTTTTACAATCCACACTTTATCGTCTTTTAGTATATCTTTCTCTATATCTACAACAGGAAGGTCATCAGGAAGGGCACCTTTTTGGAAAACAGTTCTAAAGTGATTCTCTGCGTTTTCAGCTGCCTGTTTACCATGATACATTCTAACTAATGTGAATGCCATTTTCATCTTTGCATCTCTAGGATGAATACTTCCATCTTCAATCCCTTTAATCATTTCCTTAACCTCATCATGAGAAAGATCAGTAACTAATTTAAAGTATTTAATCATTAATTCGTCAGGAATGGACATTGCCTTACCATATATTTGATTAGCTTCTTCATCAACTCCAATATAATTCCCTAAACTTTTGCTCATCTTTTGTACACCATCTAAGCCCTCAATTAGAGGTAACATTAATACTGCTTGTTGATTCTGACCATACTCTTTTTGAAGTTGTCTTCCCATTAATAAATTAAATTTTTGATCAGTTCCACCGATTTCTATATCTGTATTTAGAGCCACAGAATCATATCCTTGCATTAAAGGATAAAAGAATTCATGAACACTTATTGGTTGATTAGAACTAAATCTTTTCTCAAAGTCATCCCTTTCCAACATTCTTGCAACTGTTATCTTAGATGATAACGTTACAACATCGGCAAAAGTAAGCGGAGAAAGCCACTTACTGTTATAGTGAACTTCTGTTTTCTCAGAGTCTAGAACTTTAAATAATTGGTCAACATATGTTTGAGCGTTTTCTTTTACCTGTTCTGGTGTTAATTGTCTTCTAGTTTCCGATTTACCTGAAGGATCCCCTATTTGTCCCGTAAAATCTCCTATAACGAGTTGAACAATATGACCTAGTTTTTGAAATTGTCTTAATTTTTGCAATGGTACAGTATGTCCAATATGAATATCTGGTGCTGATGGGTCAAGCCCTAATTTTACTTTTAATGGTTTATTATTTTTTATAGAATAGATTAATTTCTTCTTGAACTCATCTTCAGGTATTATCTCTACTGCTCCCCTACTAAGTATACTCCATTGTTTATCAAATTCTGTTTGCTGTTCTTTTGTTAATTCCAACTTATCGCTCATTATTTTCCCTCCATAAATAAAAAATAAAAAATAAAAACCACATCCCAAAAACATAGGGACGTGGTTAAACGCGTTACCACCCTAATTAAGAGCATGCTTAAATTCTCTCATCTCATTTGCTTAACGGGTTACCGGAATAGTTTTATTTTCTATTCAGCTCTAGTATTGTAATTCGGTTAGATAATATTGTACTGACTTCCACCTTAATATCAGCTCTCTTAGAACAAATATTATCGCCTACTTAGAACTTTCATTGCTTTTATTTATAAGATTTTTATTAATTTTTAACATAATATCTTACAAAAGTCAATATTGCTCTTCTTAAGACTGTATAAAATGCCCTATTTCAGCGTTACTGCTAAAATCTCTGGTACTCACTTACATTAAGTAATCTCCGTTCCTTCGATTTAAGCGTGCCTTGAACTAGAACATTTTCTACAGTCTGTACTTTGTCAATATAAAAAATAAGCATCCTCAGACTTTTTAAAATGTCCTATATTTTTTCCAATAGAAATTTACTAAATGATACATTATAATTATATTAATTTATTTTTTATTTTATTAAAATATGTTAATAATATTTAAAGCATAGCTATTTTAGTATATTTATTGAATTTTTGATGAGTTTAGACATTATTTTAAGACTAGTGTTTGGTATTTATGATATAATATCAATTTGGGAGGGAGATTTAATGACTCAACAGAAGAAAACCAAAAATCAAAAAAAATTAAAAAATACATTTAAAATTACTAAATATATTAAATTTTTCTTTATAGCGTTAGTTTTAGGTTGTTTTTTATTTACTGGTGTTCTCACAGGATTAGTAATATCTTATGTGAAAGATGAACCTATTAGAAGTGCTGAAGAAATACAAAATAAAATTTCGACAAATAACTTAACTGGATTTGCTTATTTTGTTAATACTGATGAAGAAGGCAATAATCAACTAATCGGTACTTTGAGAGCTGATGAAGATAGACGCTTAATTAAATACGATGAAATGCCGAAAGTTTTTATAGATGCTGTTGTTGCCATAGAAGACCGTGCGTTTTGGGATCATAATGGTGTAAATTTTGTATCTACAGGTAGAGCATTTTTTCAACAATTATTTAATCTTGAAGTACAAACTGGCGGAAGCACAATTACTCAACAATTAGCTAAGAATTCCTTTCTATCTTTAGAAAAAACAAACGAAAGAAAAGTTAAAGAAATTTTCTTAGCATTACGAATAGATTTACTTATGTCTAAAGAGGAAATTTTTGCTGCGTATGTTAATAAAAATCCTTATGGAAAAGCGGCAAATCTAAATAATGTATACGGAATTCAAGCTGCGTCTAAAGGTTATTTTAATAAAGATGCTAAAGACTTGAATCTTGCAGAATCGGCTTATTTAGCAGGTCTTCCTCAACGACCTACTGCTTACTCTGCTTTTGATAGTAATGGCTTTAATGAAGATAAATACCAATTGGCTATCAGTAGACAACAACAAGTACTTAACAGCATGCTTGAAGAAGGATATATAAATGAAACTGAATATAATGAATCTTTGGCTTATAATATAAAAGAAGCATTTGCATATGACACTGAGTCTTCACAAAAAGAAGCATACAATACTTACTCTTACCTTATGCTTGAAATTGAAGATAGAGCAACAGAATTACTACTTGAAAGTTTGGATATTACTGCAGACACTGCCGATTATGATTTAACTTTTGAAAACGCCAAACAGGAATTATTAACCGGTGGATATAAGGTATACACAACAATTGATAAAGATATATATGAAGCAATGAATAGTGTTGCTAAAAATCCAGATAATTTTAGTAACCCGAGAACATATAATTTTGAATTAACTAATGGAAATACCATAAAAATAGAAGATGCTCTAGAAGAAGTAGGAGCAACTCTAATTGAAAACAAAACAGGTGCAATATTAGGTTTTATCGGTGGTAGGGACTTTACACAATCCCAGGTTAATCATTCTAATTTTAGAGGAACTTCTGATAGACAACCTGGTTCTTCAATTAAACCTTTATTAGATTATGGACCTGCTCTAGAATTAGGGTACATTCAACCTGCCACACCTATAGATGATATTCCCTTAGGAACGGCATGGGAGCCAGAAAATTGGAACCACAAATATAATGGAAGAATTCCTGCAAGGGAAGCACTAAATTGGTCATACAATATTCCTGCGGTTAAGGTTTATGGAATGGTTGGACCTGATACTGGCTATGAATATTATACAAAGCTTGGTCTTGAAGTTGACGAAACTTTCTTTAAACAAGCTGGTTTAACACCTGCTATTGGTTCAATTGAAACATCTCCAGAAAGAATGACAAGTGCATATACAACTTTTGCTAATGGTGGAATATATGTTCATTCTTATATGATAGATAGAATTGTAGATAATAACGGAAATGTTGTTTATGAGCATAAATCGCAACCTGAGGTTGTATTTAGTGAGCAGACATCCTATTTAATGACTGATATGTTGCGAACTGTAATATCTAGTGGTACTGGTGGTACTGTTCGTAAATATGTGGGATACGATTTAGATATCGCTGGAAAAACTGGAACTACTAATGATACCAAAGATGCATGGTTTATTGGTTATTCCCCTGAGGTTACTTTAGGAGTATGGGTTGGATACGACTATCCTATTAAATTATGGGATCAATCGATTGCTTCAAAAACATGGGGAAGTATATTTGCTGAGGTTCTTAGCGTTAAACCAGATATATCACCTACTAAATCAACATTTAAAATGCCCGATGATTTAGTTAAAATGGAGGTTTCAAGTACATCAGGTAAATTACCATCTGATTTAACAAGAGAAGCTGGTTATTTAACTACTGATTGGTTTAATAAACAATATATCCCTACTGAAATAGATGATTCTTTGGAAAGAGCAAGAGTAGTTTATTATAACGATGGACGATATTTTGCCAAACCAGAAACTCCAGACGATATGGTACAAACAGGTATCTTCTTTAAACGTGAATCATATGTTGTGCCAGAATATGACCCAGATGATGAAGATGCTTTTGAAAAAAGTAACCCTGTTGATTTTGATAAGGAGTTACCTAATGAAGAAGATCCAAGAATCTCATTTGGTATGCCACCTGAACCACCTTCGTCAATAATATTAAAATCTCAAGAAAATCAAAATATATTATCTTGGGATAAAAATACTGATTCAACTATAGTCGGTTATAGAATATATAAATATTCACTGCTTAGTATTGGTTTTAAATACGTTGGTACGACTTTGCAAAAGGACTTAAAGCCCGGGAGAATGTATTATGAAGATAAAGCAGGTAGTTGTATTTACTATATTGTAGCTGTAAATAGTAATGGTATGGAATCGAGTAAGTCAGAGTATATCGGTAATATGGATTTCAATCCTTTCGATAATGAAAATAATGATGACACAGGGAACAATGATTTTCCTTTAACAATTCCAAGCGCACCTAGTAATGTGAACTCTATTCATGTCGCATCTACTAATTATGTTACATTGACATGGTCTCAAAATGATTCTCAGGAATTCGTTATTAGATACAATATCTACTTTGGTAATGATATGAGCGGACCATTTACTTTAGTAGCTAACACACAAGATGTACTATATACTCATAACTTTGGAGAACAGGAAGGCGAAATATATTACTATATTACAGCTGTCAACCAATTAGGAGAATCTCAACATTCAGAGATTATCGAAATAAAGTAAAGCTTATCTTTGTTTTCTATTAAAATTTAAGGGGGATACCATTAATAATATTATGGTCATCCCCCATTTTTTTATTATTCATTTAAAATTTATATACCCACTTATTAGATATCTCTCAACATCTTATCTACTATTAAATAACTTCGATCAGCGGCAAATTTAGCAAATTCACTAAAATTCACATTAGCTGAATGGTCTGCCTTATCTGACATCGAACGTACAATAACAAATGGAATATTATTCATATTACATACTTGGGCAACTGCTGCTCCTTCCATCTCCGTACACAGTCCTTTGAACTTTTCGTAAAGCTCTTTTGCCAAACCAACATCCGCTATAAATTGATCTCCCGACAATATTTTTCCAGAAATAATATTTACATCACTTACTTCTTCGCTTGCTTTAAGTGCTATATTTATTAATTCATTATCTGCCTCAAAAATAGATTTCTCGGAATAAGGAATAAATCCCTTTTCAAAACCTAATGGACTAGCATCAATATCATATTGTTGTGCTATCGTAGAAATTACAATGTCACCAATATTCAAATCTGGATGTAATGCTCCAGCAACACCTGTAAATATTATTTTATCAACTTGAAATTTATCTATTAAAATCTGTGTGCAAACTGCAGAATTTACTTTTCCTACGCCCGATTTACAAAGCACTATTTGTTGCCCACTCATTAGTCCCTGATAAAATATAATTTTTGCAATTTTTGTTTCAGTAATATCTTCTATTTTCAGTTTATAACTTTCAATTTCTTCATCCATGGCACCAATAATACCTATCAATTATAACCCTCCTTGAATTAATCAAAAAACTACTACAAAGGTTATCACGTCCTTTCTTCACTTTCAGAAAGTCCTGATTTACATGTTCTTGAGCAGTTTCTTTCAAATTTCATTTTTTCTAATTTCATTAAATTTACCTTACGTATTTTACTGATTATTACTTAAAGCATTTTCTAGATTCTCAGCTTTATATTCATCATAATTTTTATCTAAGATTACTATAACTACTCGACGGTTTTTCATTCTTCCCTCTGAAGTTTTATTCGTGTCTAAAGGTATCGTATCAGCAAAACCAGATATTTTAAACCTATCTCCTGGTATTAAATGCTCTTTTATAAAATAATTTGCCACATTAGCCGCTCTATCCCCGGATAAATTCCAATTTGAAACATATTGAGAAGGTTGAATAATTCTTTGACTATCAGTATGTCCTTCTATTTCTACTAAATTAGGTATTGTTTTTAAAAGGTCAGCAACAGTATCTAAAAAAGGTTTAGCTTGTTGTTTTACAACAGCTTGTCCCGAATCAAATAATACATCTTCTTGTAAAACTAATTCAACACCCCGTTCTTCTCTTGTAGCAGTTATAACACCTTCTAAATCATGTTCCACTAAATAATTTTTAACTTCAGCCAGTAACTCATCTAATTGTTTTTGATTTTCATCTTTTTCACCAGTATCTAAACTTTTTTCCATATCAACTGGTGGGAAATCCAAATCAATAGGACTTGTTGGAGGGTTATCTAGAATAAATTCAGAACTCTCATCAAAAACTCCTTTAAAAGAGTTAGCTATCATTCGAAACTTATTAGCATCTATTTCAGAAAAAGAAAACAATAAAATAAAAAAAACTAATAATAATGTCATTAAGTCCGAAAAGGTTGCCATCCATGGCGGAGAGCCCTTTTTTACTTTTTTCTCTTTCTTAGAGCTCATTAGTAAGCCACCTCTTCAGTATTTGAGACAAGCTCTTCAGCAGCTGGTTCCTTTTTCTTTTTATCAATAAAAACATCTAATTTCTCTTTTAATAATTTTGGGTTTTGACCCGATTGAACACCCAATACGCCTTCAATCATTATTTGCTTTACATAGACTTCGAAATCTGTACGAATCTGAATTTTTCCTGCTAAAGGAATGAAAAATAAATTAGCTAGTACTGAGCCATAAAATGTTGTAATCAAAGCTAACGCCATTGTTGGACCAATTGCACTTGCGTCACTTAAATTTAAAAGCATTAAAATTAGACCAATGAGCGTACCTATCATTCCCCATGCTGGTGCTAATTCTCCTGCTTTTTCAATTACGCTAATACCTGTGTTTTTTCTTTCCTCTAATGCTACAATCTCTGCTGAAAGAATCTCTCTAATTTGTTCAGCTTCTAGTCCATCAACTGTTAAAAGAATTCCCTTTTTTATAAAATCATCCTCTAACTCTTCTACCTTGTTATCCAGTGCCAATAGTCCTTCTCTTCTCGCAATTGTAGAGAGTTCTATAAATAATTCTACTAATTCCGCAATATCTTTTTTTTCTTGATAAAAGGCTTCCTTTATAGCATCGCGTGCCAATTTAAATTCATCAGATGAGAAATTAACCAATAACGCTGCAGTTAATCCTCCAAAGACCGTTATCATTGAAGAAATACTAATAAATATTTTTGCCCCAATTAACCCACCAGTTAGTAGAATAGCTAAAGCAATTAATATAATACCCAAAATCATGCCTATTGGTGTCATAACATCAAATTTTCTCATACGACTCTCCCGCTACATATATTAAAGTCAAACTTTATTCCGATGGAGCTTTACTCCGACTATATTCTAGTACTTAAAGAATACAAGTTACGCTAGGACAAATTCTATTTCTACATCTTTTTTGTAGATTGTCTGTCTATCAATTTATGTTGAAGTACAACAATTTGATCTTGAATAGGTTCGTTATTCATATGTTTAGTTAAAAATCTCATGGCAACTGCTCCAATATCATATTGTGGTTGAGAAACGGTTGATAGTAATGGACGTACCATTGATGATATCGAAGTATCATCAAAACCTCTTACTTCAATATCAATCGGAACATTCAAACCTTTTTCTTGAATCACATGAATAGCTCCAACCGCCATTTCATCACTTGAAGCAAATATTGCAGTTGGCCTTTCTTTTAACGTTAAAAAAAACTTCATTGCTTCCATACCTGATTCATAATAATAATTACCTACTCTTATATATTCCTCTTTAAAGGGAATGTTTGCTTCCTTAAGTGCATCTTTATAGCCTGAAAATCTCTCATAACCAGACAGTGGATCACTTAAAGGACCAGATATATACCCTATTTTAGTATGTCCACTATCAATAAACGCCTTTACCGCATCTTTAGCTGCTAAAAAATGATTAATATCAACCGAAGGGAAAATCCTGTCTGAATCTTTAGTAGTAGCTAAAACAACCGGTACATAGGCGGTTTGGAAAATATTAAGATGGACATCAGTTACTTTCCCTCCCATAAATAGTAAACCGTCAACCTGTTTTTCAAATAATGTATTTATTAAAGTTATTTCCTTATCAATACTTCTATCAGAGTTGCACAGAATAATATTGTAATTATACATGCTAGCTATATCTTCTATTCCCCTAACAACCTCGGCGAAGAAAGAATTAGAAATATCAGGAATAATTACTCCAACTGTTGTTGTTTTTTTACTTGCCAGTCCTCTAGCAACAGCATTTGGTCTATATCCTAAACGTTCTACTACTTCTAATACTTTTTTTCTAGTTGCTGGTTTAACTTGTGTGCTACCGTTAATTACTCTCGACACGGTTGCCATAGAAAAACCTGATTCACGTGCAACATCATAGATTGTCACTGGCATATACAACTCTCCATTTTTTGAAGGTATATCCCTTCATTTATTTTATCGACATTATTATATAATTTTTCAATACTTAATCATAATTTTTTTCGACAATTTTTTAATTAATCCTTCATACTATTTTACTATTTGTTATTGGATGAATTTAGCTTCCCTTAATGAAGAAAGTAATTCTCTGAATTGGTTTACATTTAATTGCTGATTAGCATCAGATAATGCAACCTCTGGATCTGGGTGAACTTCAACCATAATTCCATCAGCACCTGCTGCAAGTGCTGCTTTAGCTGTGGGTATTACAATATCCTTTCGACCAGAAGAATGGCTTATATCTACAATTACAGGCAAATGAGTTTCCTGTTTTAAAATCGGAACAGCTAGTATATCCAAAGTATTACGTGTCCATTTTTCATAAGTCCTTATTCCCCGTTCAACTAGTACTACTTGACTATTACCTTTAGAAACTATATATTCAGCAGCAAATATTAATTCCTCAATCGTAGCGGCTATACCTCTTTTCAAAAGTACAGGTGTTTTAACTTCCCCTGCAGCTTTAAGTAATTCAAAATTCTGCATATTTCTAGCACCGATTTGAATAACATCTACGTATTCTGTAGCTGTTTCTATATCAGCCGGATTAACAATTTCACTTACTACTTTTAGTTCATATTTATCTGCTACCTTTCGAAGAATCTTTAGACCATCTATGCCTAATCCTTGAAAATCATATGGAGATGTTCTAGGCTTAAATGCTCCAGCACGTAATAACGTTAATCCTTGCTTCACAAGCTCTTTTGCAACTATATCCATCTGTTCTTCATTTTCTACTGAACAAGGTCCAGCAATGACAACCGGTTTTTCACCTATTGTAGTGTTACCAATGTTAACTATTGTATTCTCTGCTTGCTTTTCTCTACTTACTAAAAGCTTCCTATTGTTTTCTTCTTGTTGCAAATCTAATGAAGCTTTAAATATTTGCTTAAACAAATATCTTATTGTATTATCATCAAATGGTCCTTCGTTATGTTCAATTATTTTATTAATCATTGCCCGTTCTCGAATTGGATCAAATCTTGGCAACCCTTGTTTTGTTTTTATATTCCCAATATCTTGAATTATTTCTGCTCTTTTGTTAATAAGGTATAATAATTCAAGATTAATATCATCTACTATACCTCTTAATCGTTCTAATTCCTTGTTGCTCATAATTTCCTCCTAGATTAAAATATTTATTAAAATAGATTATACCTTCTTTAAGCATGAATGCAAATAAAAAAGGAATCTTTACTAAGAAAATAGAATATAGTTTAACGTAAAAATAAATAAAGAGGTGTCCATTGTGAAAGAAAAAACACCAATCTTTGCCCTAGATATAGGTACAAGAAGCATTATTGGGGTAATTATCGAGCCTTTAAATGAAGGCAAATTCCATATTAAAGATATAAAAATAATTGAACATGAAGATCGTTCTATGCTAGATGGACAAATACATGATATTTTAGCAGTTTCTAAAACTATCAAGATGGTTAAACTACATCTAGAATCTAACAATGGTCCTTTAAGACATGTTGCGGTAGCTGCTGCGGGTCGTTCTTTAAAAACTTTGTCTGTTACTGTAGATACAAGCATAGAAAGCCAACCTCTATTAACAAAAGAGGATATTAGGGCTTTAGAATTATCTGCCGTTCAAGAGGCTCAAAAAAAGCTTCTTGATAATGAAGAGCAAGAAGATTTAGCACATTATCATTGTGTTGGTTACAGCGTTGTAAATTACTTTTTAGATGACCAAATTATTTGGAGTTTAATAGATCAGCGAGGTAAAAAAGCTACAGTAGAAATAATTGCTACTTTTTTACCTGGAATAGTTGTAGATTCATTAATTTCTTCTCTTCATAGAGCAGATTTGGAAATGCAAGCACTAACTTTGGAACCAATTGCTGCCATTAATGTTTTAATCCCGCCTTCAATGAGAAAATTAAATATTGCCTTTGTTGATATTGGAGCAGGTACGTCAGATATTGCCATTACAGCTGATAGTACAATAATTGCCTATGGAATGGTACCTTATGCAGGAGATGAAATCACTGAAGCTATATGCGAAAATTTTTTATTAGACTTTCATGTTGCTGAAGATATCAAAAGAAAAATAATTTCTTATGATGAAATAAGTTTTACTGATATATTAGGAGTAAGTCAAACAATTCCTAGCGATGAATTTATTAATCAAATAGATAAAGATATAAATATTCTCGCAAAACATATTTCCGAAAAAATTATTGAATTAAATGGCAAACCTCCAAAAGCTGTAATGCTTGTAGGTGGTGGAAGCCAAACCGCAAAATTAACAGAAAAAGTTGCAATTAACCTTGGTATTCCCTCACATAGAGTAGCAGTAAGAGGAGCGGATGCAATAGAATATGAAATTAAATGGCCTGAAAATACTGATAAAGGTCCTGATTTAATAACACCTATTGGTATTGCCATATCCTCTAAAGAAAATCCAGTAAATTACACAACTGTTTTGGTAAATAACGAAATTGTACGCCTTTTTGAAATGAAAACATTAACTATTGGTGATGCACTTATTGCTGCTGGTATACCAATCAAAAAAATGCTTGGCAAGCCAGGTTTAGCAATGACTATTAACATTAATGGAACATTTAAAATTATTCCGGGTGAACGTGGAACAATGCCTGAGATTTTATTAAATGATAATCCAGCAACTATGGAAACAAAAATTAAAAATACTGATAAAATAAACGTCAAACCTGGTATTAATGGCAAAAATGCTACACTAACTGCTGAAGAGTCTTTAAAATATTCACCAATTAAACCATTAAATATAACCATAAATAATAAACAACATAGCCTTCTACCTTTATTAAAAATAAATAATATAGATGCCGGATATTCTGTACCGATACGCGACCGTGATTCTCTATTATTTGAACACGTAAAAAATATAGAAGAGGCATTAGTTTTGGCAGAATATTCAACGGAACCTTTTTCAAAAACAATATTTCATCTGAATGTTATGAACGTCTCAAAAGCAATTCCTTTTGTTCCAAAAAAATTATATAAAAATGGTAAGGTTGCGGATTTACATGAGCCTATATATGATAGAGATATAATTACATTTGATAATTTTACTAAACCTTTTCCAACTATAAAAAGCTTATTAAAGGATGATATTAATCCGAGTTGCCAAATTGGTGTTACTTTTAATGGTCAACAAATAAAAATGGAACCTGAATCCCTGCAAATACTAATGAATAAGAAAACAGTAGACTTAAATACTCAGGTAGAACCTAATTGCGTTATAGATATTAAATGGAGAGACAATGAAAAAATTACTTTTAGGGATATATTTCGATATGTAGAATTAGATACTTCTAGAGGAAGGAAATATTCAATGCTTGTAAATGGAGAAAATGTAGAATTCACTACACCTATTAATAATGGCGATATCTTACAACTAATATGGAAGTAATCTTTGAATTAAATATGTGAGGTGTTTTATGATTTATGACTTACAATAATCCATATAATATTGAAATAAAATATTTCCCTATAGGTAAAGATAATTTTTTTCTTATTACAGGCGGAACAGCACATATTGGTGCCACAGCAACCGCTTATTGGGATAATAAACAATTGCATATTTCTTTAAAAGAATTGCCTCATCACAAAGAAGGAGAGCTAGCCAAGGAATGTGCAGAGTTAGCTGCTAAAGCACTTAATAGCACATGTTCCGTAATCATGGGAATTCATATAGATAATGCATCAAAGGAAGATATAGATAATATAATTAGCTTTGTAAAAAAAGAAATGAGCAATAAACTAAATGTACTTTTAAAGGATAAATAAAAAAAAGCTATTGAATTTAACCCAAATAGCTTTTTTTATTTATATATTTATTTACAACTATGCTTTTGTTGGCATTTTTTACATATCCCATATACTTCAAATTTGTGATTCTCTATTTTAAAATCCTCTTCATAATCTTCGAGAAAAAACTCCATAGGACATTTCTTCGTTATTGTAATATCACCACAAATACTACATATCAAATGATGATGATGACCCTCAACACATGGTGCTTTAAATCTAGTTTCACCATCAAATTGCTTTTCCTCTACTAATCCCAAATCGACTAAAGTATTTAAGTTACGGTAAATAGTATCAAAGCTGACACATGGGTATTTCTTCTGTACATTATTTAATATGTCCTTTGCTGAAACATATTTATTGTTCTTATATATCGATTCAACAATTGCTTTTCGTTGTTCAGTTAATTTATAACCTTGTTCTTTTAAAGTGTTCATTACTTCGTTAATTGTCATCTATGTCCACCCCTAGCCGAACATTATCTATTGTTTTTATGATAAGAAAGTATGTCATGTTTGTCAAATTATATTAATACAATTTACTTCTAATATATGTTATTATTATCTTTTATAACGAACAGTTTTGGGGTGTAATTATGAAACATTTTATTGCTTTAAAAGATTTTTTTATAGAAAATAAACGAAAATATATTATAGGCATACTCTGGCTAATTGGAGTAGATGTCTTACAATTACTTATTCCAAAAATATTAGGTGTATACACTGATGCTTTAAAAACAGGTACTCTTACCTCGAAAAATATGTTGTTTTATGGATTTCTAATCATTATTATTGCTTTTTTTATGTTCCTTTTTAGATATCTCTGGCGAATATATATTATGGGAACAGCGCGTTTACTAGAATATAAATTAAGAAATGATTTATATACGCATTTTCAAAAGTTATCTACCAATTATTTTAATAATCACAAAACTGGGGACTTAATGGCTCATGCAACTAATGACATTAACGCAGTTCGAATGGCTGCTGGTCCAGGGATTATTATGATATTTGATGCCACAATTTTATTAACTGCTTCTATCTTTATGATGGCACAAACAATTTCTTTAAAGTTGACAATTATAGCTCTTATACCTTTGCCCTTTATGGCTCTTATAACTGGTAAATTCGGAACTATAATTCATCATCGTTTTCGTAAAGCACAAGAATCTTTTTCAAATTTAACAGAGAAAGTTCAGGAAAATTTTTCAGGCATACGTGTAGTTAAATCCTTTGTCCAAGAAAATGAAGAGATTAATAAATTCACAGATGCTAATCAAGATTATGTGAATAAAAACATGAGATTAGTTAAAATTCATGCATTATTTCATCCGATTGTGCAATTAATTTCAGGCTTAAGTTTATTAATCGTACTTACATATGGTGGCATTCTAGTTATTAATAGAGAGATTTCCCTAGGTGATTTCGTTGCTTTTAACAGTTACCTAGGATTATTAACTTGGCCAATGATGGCAATCGGCTGGGTAGTAAATATCTTGCAAAGAGGTTCTGCCTCAATGGCTCGCCTTAATGAAATATTCAGAACAAAACCGGAAATATATGATTTACCTAATATAGTAAACAAGGATTTGAATGTGATTGCTGGAGATATAGACATTACAAATCTATCCTATGCTTACCCCGAAACAACATATAATGTTCTTAAAGATATTAACATTCATATTCCCCAAGGTAATACCTTAGCGATAGTTGGGAAAACAGGTAGTGGTAAGACTACTTTAGTAAATTTACTGCTAAGACTTTTTGATATTGAAACGGGAAAAATTAAAATTGATGGTAACGATATAAAAGAATTTCCATTAGAAATATTACGTCAAAACATAGGTTATGTTCCACAAGACAATTTTTTATTTTCTACAACTATTAAGGATAATATAGGTTTTGGAGTGGACTATTACAATGATGAAGAAATTGAAGAAGCTGCTAAAATTGCACAAATATTTGATAACATCATAGATTTCCCAAATAAATTCAAAACAATTGTTGGAGAGCGAGGGGTTTCTCTATCTGGAGGACAGAAACAGAGAATTTCGATTGCTAGAGCATTAATAAAAAATCCAAGTATTTTAATCTTAGATGATAGTTTATCTGCAGTGGACACAAAAACCGAGGAGGCTATTTTGAAAAGATTAAAAGACTCAATGAAGAACAAAACAGCTATAATAATATCGCATCGAATATCCACAATTAAAGATGCTGATGAAATAATTATGTTAGAGGATGGAGTAATAATTGAGCGAGGAACACATGAAAAGCTAGTAAATTCCCAAGGAACCTACTATGAGCTATATCAAAAACAGCTTTTAGAAGAAATGATTGCTAACCAGTAAAGCCGAACTTATATCGTGTTTTCTGCGATATTAGCGAGACTTATCCTAAATTCATTCTTACCCACTTAACTTTGCGTGATTAAGAGACATAACCTTTTCACCTTGTATAGAAGTGGACATCCTATCATATCTGGGTAAAGGAAGTGAGCTATATGAGTACAGAATTTCATGAGGAAGATGCCTTAGGTAAAGCTTATGATTATCGCCTAATGAAGCGTCTATTAAAATACACAAAACCTTACAAATTGTTAATTACATTTTCCATTTTTCTTTTATTAATAATTACAGCTTTAGAGCTTGCACAACCTTATCTAATTAAGATAGCAATTGATGATCATATTAATGGAATACATGACCCAATGGTTATTTATGAGCCTGGAGAAGCTCCAACAGAGGGTGTTGTTTTTAGAGGAGAAGAATATGTAAGGCTAAAAAAACTTGATATCAATTCTGAGAACTTAGAAATATATCAAATAATTGAAAAAGACGATGTTTTTTATTTGATAGATGGTACTATATCTAAAACCACTAAGTATGAAATTATTTATAAAGATAATAAACCAATTATTAAAACTGATGAACAGACCTTTAAAACAATAGAATTAACAGAAGAAGAAATAAGACAATTTAGAGAAAAAGATATTTTAGCATTATATAAAATAGGTATAATTTTTTTAATGATTCTTTTATTAATATTTATTCTTAACTACATTCAGACATATATCCTTCAATATACTGGACAAAAGGTTATATTTACAATAAGACAAAAATTATTTTCACATCTACAAAAATTATCTTTAAGATTTTTTGACAAAAATCCAGTAGGTAGATTGGTAACTAGGGTAACTAATGACGTTGAAACATTAAATGAAATGTATACAAATGTTTTAGTTAATTTATTTAAAGATGTATTTATACTAATTGGAATAATTATTGTCATGCTAAGTTTAAATGTAAAATTAGCTTTAGTAAGTTTTATTTCAATCCCTCTTATATTACTTTCATCGTGGGTATATAAGAAGTTGGCACGTGATGCATTTAGGATTGTTAGGATAAGACTTGCACGTATAAATGCAACCTTAAATGAAAATATCTCAGGTATGAGAATTATTCATATTTTTAAAAGAGAAAAACAGCAATTCAAAAGATTTAATAAAATAAATACGTCGCATTACGAAGCAAATATGACTGAACTTAAGACTGCGGCAATATTCAGACCTTCAATGGATTTTATATATTCTTTAGCACTAACCTTACTTTTGTGGTTTGGTGGAAAAGAGGTACTATCTGGTGTTATAGAATTTGGTGTTTTATTTGCATTTATTGATTATATTAGACGCTTTTTTCAACCTATTAATGATCTAACAGAAAAATATACAATATTACAACAAGCAATGGCATCGTCTGAAAGAATATTTCAGCTTATGGACCAAGATACAATTATTCCTAATCCTATTCAACCTAAGTCCTTCGAAAAAATTACTGGTGAAATTGAATTTGACCATGTTTGGTTTGCTTACAATGATGAAGATTGGGTTCTAAAAGATATAAGCTTCAAAATTAAACCTGGGGAAATGATAGCTTTTGTCGGTGCAACAGGTGCAGGTAAAAGTTCTATTATTAATTTATTAGGACGTTTTTATGATATCCAAAAAGGTTCTATAAAAATTGATGGTATCGATATTAGAAATATAGATAAAAATATATTGCGAAAGAATATAGGTATAGTATTACAAGATGTCTTTTTATTTTCAGGTAATATAAAATCTAATATTAAATTAAATAATGAAAGCATAACTGACGATGAAATAAAGAATGTTGCTAACTATGTAAATGCTGATTCATTTATTGAAAAACTACCACATAAATATAACGAAGAGGTAAAGGAACGTGGTTCTACTTTATCTCAAGGACAAAGACAATTGCTTTCTTTTGCTAGAACTTTGGCATTTAATCCTTCAATCTTGGTGTTAGATGAAGCTACATCAAATATCGATACGGAAACAGAGCTTTTAATACAAGATGCTTTGCATAAGTTAATAGAAGGGCGAACTACAATTGTTATTGCCCATAGATTATCAACTATTCAACATGCTGATAAGATTATTGTTCTACATAAGGGTACAATTCGTGAAATAGGTACTCATCAAGAACTTCTCTCTAAAGAGGGTTTATACTTTAAGTTATACCAACTACAATATACAGTTTAACTAATCTTAAACATACAAGCCCATTTTTTTAACATTTAATCTTTCTAGACCATAGACTATATGGAAAAAGCCTAGGGAGGTTAATTTATGTATGAATATATAAACGGTTATAATCAGCAAGCAGATTGGAAAACGAATAGATTTAAAAATTATCCAGAATTCTTAAAGGATTTAAAAAAAGCAATTGAGGATGAAAAATCAGCAATTGAATTTTATAGTCAATTATATAAAATTGCTCCTACTGAAATTGCTAGATTTAGTGTAAAAACGGCATTAGATGATGAAAAAGAACATTACAAGAAACTAACAGGATTATATAAATATTTAACTGGAAATAATCCACAAGTAAAAGCTAATCCCGAAGAATTTACACACTTTTACGAAGGTTTGCAAAAAGCTTTTTTAGATGAGATTAGAGCCTTTGAATTTTATAAAGAACTATATTTAGCAACTAATTGTGAAGCTATTAGAGATATTATTTATAGTATTCAACATGATGAAATGGAACATGCAAGTCTCTTTAATTGGACGTATACAGAAATTAAATAATATCTATCATAACCTCCAAGAGAACTCCCTCTTCAGGCAACGAAAGGAGCAAGAGAGAGTAAATCGATGACTATTGTGAACTATTAACAAAAATAGATTAAAAAAAATGATAATGGACATAATATTAATGCACAATAATCACAGAACATAAGGAGGTTACAAATTTATGGCTAAAAAAGATACCAAAAAAGAAAAAGGTCCTAGTATCCCTTCAGAAACTAGGAGCAATGAAGAGGAATGGCACACTAAAACTAGTGACGACGAAGAGTCTTACGAAAACGAAGTTAATGTTTTTAAAGATGAAGAAGAACTCAATGAACTTGATGAAATCAATGAAACCAGTTTTGAGCTCACTGATGACGATGATGCTTATATGAATGAAGTAAAAGAGCTTGATAAAGAAGAAGATAGAAAAAAAGAAAATAGATAACATTAAAAAGGTCGGACTTACCGACCTTTTACGCTGTTGAAAAAGCCCAATTTCTTAGCCTAATTTTGTTGATTTAGTTTAATTTAGGTGAAATGATATTCCCATTTTGTCATTTATAAAACTTTTAAAATAAAAATGATTATCATTAAAATATATATTAATCCTTTAAATATTCCGCCACCTAATAACCCTAAAAATGAGGCAAAACCAATTTTTATGGAATCTTTATAATTTGCACCATTTATTATTTCAATTAACACCACAAATATAAATGGACCAACTAATACCCCAATTGGACCCATCAATAGAGGTCCAATTAATAAGCCTATTATCACTGCCCACTTACTAGATTTAGAGCCACCCCATTTTTTCACAAAAGTAACACTGGAAATATAGTCAACTATAAAAGAGGCTAACGATAATATAATTATTGAGGTCCAGAATCCCCAACCTGTTATAGGTTCGATTCCAAAATAATAAACAGCAATCCCAACCCATATTAGTGGTGCCCCAGGTATTATTGGCATAACTATTCCGATAAAACTAAAAAGAAATAGAACAGATATAATTACCCATAATAAAATATCCATTATTATCCTCCTTTCCGCACAATTATAATACTTTAATTATATATATTTTTTACCATAGGAATTAAGAATAAGCAAATCTCAAGACTCAAGCCGAGATTAAATTTGCCTAGTACTACTTTTATGTTATAATAATGTAAAATTATAGAATTGCAAATGTTTAGGAGGTATTTTTTTATGCTAGAAGGTACAGTTAAATGGTTTAATGCTGATAAGGGTTATGGTTTTATTCAAGTAGAAGATGGAGATGATGTATTCGTTCATTTTTCTGCAATTCAAAGTGAAGGATTCAAAGCTTTAAACGAAGCTGAAAAAGTTGAATTTGAAATAATTGATAGTGAACGCGGTCCACAAGCAACTAATGTAAAGAAAATAGGATAATTTTAAATGAAAAAGTCTCAAAGAAATATTTGAGACTTTTTTTTGATTTCAAAAAGATTTCTGCATTAATAATTATTAATAATCATCACTACCTGTATTAATAATTGGTTGAGCACCTCTGTCTGATACAATGGCAACCATTAGATTATTTATCATTTGAACTTTTCTTTCCTCATTTAATTTAATTACATCGTCTTGTTCTAATCGTTCAATAGCCATCTGTGCCATTCCTACAGCTCCTTCAACAATCATTTGTCTTGCTGCAATAATAGCAGATGCTTGCTGACGCTGTAACATTGCACTAGCAATTTCTGTTGAATATGCAAGATGAGTTAATCTAGCTTCAATAACTAACACTCCAGCCATATCTAACCTTTCCTGCAATTCTCTTGACAGTTCACCTGCTACTTCAGCAGCATTTCCTCTTAAGGACAAAACATCATCAACAAAATTATCGTAAGGATATTTTGTAGCAACATGTCTAAGAGCTGTTTCACTTTGAATTTCTACAAATTCTTCGTAATCATCAACATCAAATGTGGCTTTAGCCGAATCTACAACTTTAAAAACAACTACTGCAGCAATTTCAATTGGATTACCTTCTACATCATTTACTTTTAACTTAGAACTATTAAAATTTCTAACTCTTAAAGATACCTTTTTCCTTTGAGTAAAAGGAACGGTCATATACAAGCCGCTATCTCTAATAACACCTATATATTTTCCGAAGAATACGACAACACCTGCTTGATTAGGTTGAATGATCGTTAAACCGCTAAATAAGATTAATCCAAGGATTACAACTATAATACCTACTATTACCGATTGGGGTGTTTGCAAAAAAACTAAATATAATCCCAAGAAAATAATTACTAGAGATAGAAGAATCCCTAAAAAGCCATTAGTTCTCCAAACTTTTCGCTCTTCCATAAAAATTCCTCCTTTAGTATTCATTTATAATATTATTATTATCATAATTAATATTAAATGTACATTTTTTGTTTAAGTTATTTGTATTATAATATGTATGTGTTATCATTATTATGGTCAGTAAACGAAATAAGGGTGATATTGATGAAAAACAATAAATTCTATGATGTTATTATTGTTGGAGCTGGACCAGCTGGAATATATGCAAGTTATGAATTAAGTAAAATTAGCCCTTCGTTAAAGATATTGCTTATAGATAAAGGGCAAGACATATCTAAACGTTCTTGTCCAATTAGCAAGGGAGTATTAACAGAATGTCCTACTAATAAAAAATATGAGTATAAAAGTTGCTACCCTACTTGTGCCTTAACTGGGGGATGGGGAGGTTCCGGCGCTTTTTCAGATGGGAAATTCAATATAACTACTGATTTTGGTGGATGGATGAGTGAATATGTTGATACGGAGAAATTATTAGAATTAATTGAATACGTTGATCAAATTAATCTTGATTTAGGAGCTACAAAAGAAATACATGGAAGTCTTGAAATACACGAATCCATAAGTAAACTTGAAGAAGAAATTGATACCCTCGAGTTATTATTAAGCGAGAAACCTACATCAGAAATAAAAATGAAATTAAAAGAATTAAGAAAAAACCTTCACTCTTTAAACAAAATATATGATATAGAACAACGTGCCACATCTGTAAGCATGAAACTTTTGAAGGCTAAAGTTCGTCATTTAGGAACAGATGAAAATCAGAAATTACTGATTAAAATGTACGATTATTTAAAAGATAAAGTTGAAATTAGTCTATGTACTAAAGTAAAGGATATACTTGTTGAAAACAAACAAAATAAAGGTATTATTCTTGAAAATAATGATTACCTATACGCTAATTATGTATATATTGCACCAGGGAGAGATGGTTGTGAATGGCTATCTAATATTTTAACCAAGCAAGGTCTTTCTTTGAAAAATAATCAAGTAGATATAGGAGTACGTGTAGAAATTCCTAATACAGTTATGTCGGACATAAACGAATATCTTTATGAAGCAAAATTAATATATGATGCACCTACTTATAATAATACCGTGCGTACCTTTTGTTCTAATCCTTCTGGTCGTGTAGTAATTGAAAACTATAGTGGTATAATGACTGTTAATGGTCATGCTTATAAGAATGATGTAAAAAAACAATTTAATACAAACTTAGCACTATTAGTCTCGCACAATTTTACTGAACCATTTAATGAACCAATTCAGTATGCAAAATATATATCAAAATTAGCAAACATGTTAAGCAATAATAATGTAATCATTCAACGATATGGAGATTTAAGAAAAGGAAGACGTTCTACTGAAAAGAGAATTAAAAAAGGCTTTATAGAACCTACTTTAAAAACAGCTGTTCCAGGAGATTTAGCTTTGGTACTTCCTCACCGAACAATTACATGCATAATCGAAATGATTGAAGCACTTGATAAAATATCACCTGGTTTTGCAAGTGAACATACCTTATTGTATGGTGTAGAAGCAAAATTTTATTCTGCTAAACCCCAATTAAGCAATACCTTTGAAACAAATATAGAAGGTTTGTATGTAGGTGGAGATGGCGCAGGTGTTACACGTGGATTAGCTCAAGCTAGTGCATGTGGAATTGTGGTAGCAAGAGACATAGCGCACAAAGTTACTCATATATGACGATTACACTTGACATCTAGGTACAAAACAATATAATAATAAATCAAATATTATTTAGTCTTAAAGGTTTTGTTATAAATTTTTATTTATTCATAGGGAGTGTAAACATTGGAAGAAAAGAAATTTGTTAAAGAAATTCAAAACATGGAAGAAAATTATTCTCGCTGGTATCTTGACATTGTAAAAAAAGCCGACCTTATGGATTACGGACCTGTAAAAGGAACTATAATCTTCAAGCCATATGGTTATGCAATTTGGGAAAACATTCAAAAGGACTTGGACAGACGATTTAAAGAAACTGGTCATGAAAATGCTTATTTTCCTTTATTAATACCTGAATCATATTTGCAAAAGGAAATGAACCATGTAGAAGGTTTTGCACCTGAGGTTGCTTGGGTAACACAAGGAGGACATGATGTATTAGAAGAACGTCTAGTTATTCGACCTACATCTGAAACCATCATTTGTTCTATGATGAGTCAATGGATTCAATCATACCGTGATTTGCCTTTAAAATTAAATCAATGGGCTAATGTTATGCGTTGGGAAAAATCAACAAAGCCATTTCTTAGAACTTCCGAATTTTTGTGGCAAGAAGGTCATACCGCTCATTCTACTGATGAAGAAGCTGAAGAAGAAACTTTAACAATGCTTAATGTTTATAAATCTTTTGCTGAAGAAATTCTCGCAATGCCAGTTATAACTGGTAAAAAGACCGAAAATGAAAAATTTGCTGGTGCGGTACATACATATAGTATAGAGGCTTTAATGAGTGATGGAAAAGCGCTACAAGCAGGTACTTCACATAATCTTGGACAAAATTTTTCAAAGGTATTTGATATCCAATATTCTGATCAAAATAACAAATTACAATATGTCTATCAAACCTCTTGGGGTGTCTCAACTCGTTTAATCGGTGGTTTAATTATGACTCACAGTGATGATAGAGGTCTTGCTTTACCACCAAAAATCGCACCAATACAAGTAATTATTATTCCTATCTTACGGAACAATAAAGAGCTTGTATTATCTAAAACAAAAGAGATATCAAATCAATTAAAACAACTTGGTATAAGAACAAAAATTGATGATCGTGAAGAAATGAGCCCAGGTTGGAAGTTTAATGAATATGAAATGCGTGGAGTACCAATTCGAATTGAACTTGGTCCAAAAGACATAGAAAAAGATCAATTTGTATTAGCAAGAAGAGATACTGGTGATAAAGAATTTCTGCCACTAGCTCAATTAACTAATATTATCCCTAATAAGTTAGATGAAATCCAGTTTAATATGTTTAATAAAGCTAAACAATTTATGGACTCCCATACTTTTGAAGCTGAAAATATCGAGAAAATAAAAGAGCAATTATTAGATAGTAAAGGCTTTATCTATAGCTGGTGGTGTGATGACATCACTTGTTTAGAGAAAATAAAAGAAGAAGCTGGAGTTACAGCTAGAGTTATTCCTTTTGAGCAACGTGAAGGACAAGGAAAATGTGTTTGTTGTGGAAAAGATAGTAATACTACTATAGTATTAGCAAGATCCTATTAAAATCAACCTTTACTACTGTACCCTATAGGAAAGACACTATAGTCTGCCTAAAGGGTATTTTTATCCAAATATGATAAAAACTCCACTTACACACAAAGTGAGCAAGTGGAAGAGAATGAATATAGGATAAGTTTCTCTAGAATTCAGATGGAGTTAAAGAAAATTTGATATACGCAAGTTTAAACGTTGCGTAAGTCTTAGTTGCCCTTATGCCTTTAGGTGAAAAACTCCATCTGAATAAAGTTCAGCTTTATCCAAATAAAAAGACCGTAAATCCTAAATAGATTTACGGCACATAAAAAAATAAACTCTCACCAAACATTGTTTGGTGAGTTAATAATAACATTCTAAACGCTTCTTGTGAATATCTTTTTTAAAAATAATTGCATTTTTTTTTAAATTTCAAATATTTGTAACTTTTAAAGTCAATATAACATAATAATACCAAGGTTTTAAGAAGACTTTATCGATTAAAAAAAATATTTGAAAATATCCCTAATAATTCCTAAACTATTGTGTTATTATATGTTTTATGTAAATATAGGTGTATATACACCTATACCTATATAGCTTCAAAGGGGGCTAAAGAATGAATACTTATAAAGCCGACGTCATAATTATCGGTGGTGGAATCGCTGGATTAGTTATTGCCGAATTATTATCTCATAAAAAAAATGTTATATTAATTTCTAAAGAAAATATTGAAAATAGTAATTCGTTCTTAGCTCAAGGTGGAATTGCTGCATCAATAGATAAAAATGATAATTGGGAAAAACACTTTTATGATACTATTACTGCTGGGAATAAGCATAATAACGAAAAAACAACTATGGAATTAGTAAAAAATGCACCAAAGGCTATAGAACAATTAATTAACCTTGGAGTCTCATTTGACCGAGACGAAGACAATAATTTTCAGTTAGGTAGAGAAGGCGGGCATAACAAACGTAGAATTATTCATGCGGGCGGAGATTCCACAGGTAAAAAAATAACTGAATGTCTAATCGCAGCCATTGGGAATGTCATTACTGTTCATTCTCACGTAATGGTATATGATTTGTTAATAAATGAAGGGAATTGTGTAGGGGTAATCGCAAAAAACATTAATAATGAAAATATAATCTACGAAGCCCAACATACAATTCTCGCAACAGGTGGTATAGGTAAATTATATTCTGTGACTTCAAATGATCCTTCAATTACTGGTGATGGAATTGCCATGGCCTATCGAGCTGGCGCTGAACTTGTTGACTTAGAATTCGTTCAATTTCATCCAACTATGCTTGTTACAGAAAACAACCCCTCTGTATTAATCTCTGAAGCTGTACGTGGAGAAGGAGCAAGGCTTATAAATCAAAATGGCAAATACATAATGGAAGATATTCATCCACTAGCAGATTTGGCTCCTAGAGATATTGTAGCTAGACAAGTTCATTATGCTTTACAAAGAGGCGAAAAAGTGTTCCTTGATATTTCTATGATAAATAATTTTAGAAACCGTTTCCCTTCTATTAGTCGACTGTGTGATGAGAATGAAATAGATATAAATAAAAAAATACTGCCCGTATCCCCTGGCGCGCACTTTATAATGGGTGGAGTTAAGACAAATATTAATGGAGAGACTTCACTGCCAGGACTATATGCTGTTGGAGAAGTTTCATGTAGTGGTGTTCATGGTGCTAATCGTTTAGCAAGCAATTCTTTATTAGAGGGACTTATATTTGCCGAAAAATTAGCTGTTTTTATACTAGAGCAACCTGAGATACAAACTAGCATAAAACTATCTCCAACTAAAAGATTGAATACTATTCTTCCTGAGATTAATGAAATACAAAATATTATGTCAAAACACGTTGGAATAATTCGTAGTAACAATAATCTTATATATGCAAAAAATTGGTTTGAGCAATACCAAGACCTTATAAAGACTGACAAAATATTTTTAGATGTTACCATGAGCGAAAAAACCAAATTAAATATGATTACTGCCGGCTGGCTTATCACAACTTCAGCACTTATGAGAACTGAAAGTAGAGGCAGCCATTATCGCAAAGATTATCCGAAAAACGATAATAACCAATGGTTAAAGCATTACATTGTTAGAAGGAGAGAAAATGATGAATGATATTAAATTAAAAATATTACTTCAACAATTTTTTAATGAAGATATAGGAGATAAAGATATTACCAGCGAAACTATTTTTTCTTCTAATGATGAGGGAATAGGTCAATTTCTTATGAAAGAAAACGGGATAATCGCCGGGCTTCAAATAATTGAAACTGGTTATTCATTATTAGATTCCTCTATCAACGTTGAATTTCACGTAAAAGATGGTGATAAAGTAATAGCTGGTGACATTTTAGCAACTGTTACTGGACCTATAATCCCACTTTTAAGTGGCGAAAGAGTGATTCTTAATTTAGTACAAAGAATGTCTGCTATAGCTACAAACACTAGAAAAATTACTGATTTATTAGCAGATTCTCATACAAAGATTTGCGATACTAGAAAAACAACACCAGGTCTAAGAATGTTAGAGAAATATGCTGTTCGTTGTGGGGGTGGTTTTAATCATCGATTTGGATTATATGATGGAATCTTGATTAAAGATAATCATATTGCCTATTCTGGCAACATTACAAAAGCTATTAATAGAGCTAAAGAACAATTGGGTCATATGGTGAAAATCGAAGTAGAAACGGAAACGGAAAAAGAAGTTATTGAAGCTGTTAATGCCGGAGCAGATATAATCCTATTAGATAATTGTACCCCTGAAGAAGTGAAAAAATATTGTGCAATTATTCCTAGTAATATTATTACTGAAGTATCTGGTGGCATTAATATGGATAATATTACAAATTACCGTCATACTGGAGTTGATTATATTTCTCTTGGAATGTTAACACACTCTGTTAAGGCATTAGATATTACTTTTAATATTCATGGAGGAAGAAAGTATGAAAAGAGTTGATTTAAATACCAAACAAATGGAAAATCGCATACATGAACTTAAATTGAAGTTTGGTGAATCTTTATATATACCTGCTCATCACTATCAAAAGGATGAAATCATCCAATTCGCTGATAATATAGGAGATTCTTTACAATTAGCAGAATTGGCAGCGAAAAATAAAAAAGCACAATATATCGTTTTTTGTGGTGTGCATTTTATGGCTGAAACAGCAGATATTTTAACTGAACCATTTCAAACTGTTCTTTTACCTGATCTAGATGCCGGTTGCTCTATGGCTGATATGGCCAATCTAGAGCAAGCAGAAAAAGCATGGAATTACTTACTTAAAAACTTAGGGAATTCAATTATACCAATAACCTATGTTAATTCATCTGCTGCAATTAAAGCCTTTGTTGGCAAAAACGGTGGATCAACAGTCACTTCATCAAACTCAGAAAAAATACTGACATGGGCATTTAAACAAAAGGAAAGAGTATTATTTTTACCCGATCAACATTTAGGGAAAAATACAGCATATTCGATGGGTATTAAACTTGATGAGATGGCAATATGGAACCCGGAAACTGAATGCCTAGAGTATAATGGATCTATAGATAAAATTAAGATTATTTTATGGAAAGGATATTGTTCAGTACACCAAAAATTTACCGTTAAGAATATTGAAGAGGCAAGACTGGATATTGATAGAAAAATCATTGTTCATCCAGAGTGTGAGTATGATGTTGTTCAATTATCTGATTACAATGGTTCTACAAATAAAATTATTAAAACAGTTGAAAACTCTGCTAAAGGAAGTAAATGGGCAATAGGAACAGAAGCTAATTTAGTAAACCGCCTAATTAGAAATAACCCTGATATAGATATAATTTCTTTAAATAGGCAGGAAAGCTATTGTTCAACAATGAATCAAATCACTTTACTTTCTTTATTCAGATTATTAGAAAATTTGGCAAATAATAATATTGTACAACAAATTACTGTTAATCAAGATATATCAAAAAATGCTCTTTTATCTTTAAATCGTATGTTATCGATTAAATAAAAAATTTACCAGAGTTATAAAAAATATTGCTATTATGAAATATTTTAGAGATAATTAAAACATTGGTTTACAAACTAGTGTTTTTTTTAGATTAGTTTTCATAAATAGGGAGATAGAATATATATGAAAAAAAGTATCATTGCAGATTTTATGCTTTTGATGGTAGCTTTTGTATGGGGTACAACTTTTATCGCTGTACAAAACGCTATCGATCTTCTACCACCACATAGCTTTAATGCAATTCGCTTTTTAACTGCTTCAATTTTAATATTAGTTCTAACTATTCTCTTTGATAAAAAGAGCTTATTTAACATAACCAAGGAAATTTGGATTGCTGGTTCTTTACTAGGATTATTTCTTTTCTTCGGATATGCATTCCAAACTCTTGGTTTATTATACACATCTGCTTCCAAAGCTGGATTTATTACTGGCCTTAATGTTGTATTAGTACCTATCTTTTCAACTATTTTTCTAAAGCTAAAGCCTAAAATAACTTCTGTTTTAGGTGTTATTTTAGCTGCTATTGGACTATATGTTATGACTATGATTGGTAATTCAAGTTATTCATTCGGTGATTTTTTAGTATTCTTATGCGCAATATTTTTTGCTCTGCAAATCGTAACTACTGGAAAGTATGCACCTAAATATTCTGCATTTGTTTTAGCGTGGATTCAAATATCTGTAGTAGGTATTTTAAGTTTGTTTTCAGCTTTAATTTTTGAAGATATTAGCTGTTTAACTGATCCTAACGTTTTACTAAATACTGATGTTTTAATTGCCTTACTCATTACGTCAATATTTGCTACTGCTTTAGCTTTTTTAGCTCAAACAACATTTCAAAAACATTCAACACCTACAAAGGTAGCAATAATCTTTGCAATGGAGCCTGTTTTTGCAGCTATTACTTCCATTATTGTTCAAAAGGAAATGTTAAGTCTTAATGTAACTATTGGTGGATCATTAATCTTTATCGGAATGATATTAGCTGAAATACCTCCTGATAAAATCACATCATTATTTAACCTGAAAAAAAATAAGGTGAATATAAATGAAAAAACACCCCTTTAAGAAGGTGTTCAGCCTGTTATTAAGCTATAAAATATCCAATTTCTGCGTGCCTTAAACTAGAACATTTCTACGATCCTATCATTATGTATTAAAATACCCTATTTCTGCATTACTTCCTAAATCTTCGGTACTCACTTCCTTCAATTGGATATAATACATTAATTCTTTCCAAAGCTCCTCTTTACCTACACCTGTTTCAGCAGAAAAAACTACTATTTTATCCAGTGGATCTAATTCTAATGTTTGTTTTGTAATTTTCTTGTGTTTCTCCCACTTTCCCTTTGGAATCTTATCTGCTTTTGTACCTATCACGATTACTGGCAGTCTATAATGCTTTAACCAATCATACATAGCTATATCATCTTTTGTTGGCGGATGGCGGAGATCAGTAATCATGATTACAACTTTTAATTGTTTTCTTATTAATAAATATTCTTCTATGAATTTTGCCCATTGAGCTCTTTGAGTCTTTGATACTTTTGCATATCCGTATCCTGGTAAATCAACAAAGTAAAAGGTTTCATTTATCAAATAAAAGTTTAATGTTTGTGTTTTACCAGGACTAGAACTTGTTCTAGCAAGTGATTTTCTTTGAATCATTTTATTAATTAAAGATGATTTCCCAACATTAGAGCGCCCTACCAGAGCAATCTCAGGTAGAGCATCAATTGGATATTGTTCAGGTTTAACCGCACTTATAACTATCTCTGC
>CAZIGM010000003.1:0-75293 GCA_964538675.1 uncultured Bacillaceae bacterium
TAATAATTAGTAATTTACAAGCAGAAAGGATAAATGATATGAAGATTGGTATCATTGGGGCAATGGAAGAAGAGGTTAAAATCCTTAAGGAAAAAATAATTAATCGTGAAGATAAAGTAATTGCTGGTTGCGAATTTTATATTGGAAATATAAATGATATAGAAGTAATATTATTAAAATCAGGAATTGGTAAAGTGAACGCAGCAATAGGAACAACCTTATTAATTCATATATATAAACCAGATTACATAATAAATACTGGTTCTGCTGGAGGATTTAATGAAGAATTAAATGTTGGTGATATTGTTATATCTCGAGAATTACGTTACCATGATGTAGACGCAACGGTCTTTGGGTATGAATATGGGCAGGTTCCTGGCATGCCCCCAATGTATTCACCTGATTCTATGCTAGTAAGACTTGCCAGAAGTTGTGCAGATAAAATAGATGTTAATGTAGTTGAAGGTCTCATTACTTCTAGTGATTCATTTATGGGTGATATTGATAAAGTAAACGAAGTGAAAAATATTTTTCCAAACGTACATGCCGCGGAAATGGAATCAACAGCGATTGCACAAGTATGTTCACAGTTTAAAGTACCTTTTGTAATTATTCGTTCATTATCAGACATTGCTGGTAGTGAAGCGAAAGTATCTTATGATAAATTTTTAGAAAAAGCTTCATTAAATTCTGCTGAGTTAGTACTACTAATGTTAAAGGAGATTATAAAAGATGAACAAAAAATTGAATGTTGAGAGTTTTAATTTAGATCATACTAAGGTAAAAGCACCTTATATCCGATTAGTTAGTGTTATTAAAGGCGAATATGGAGATGTAATAAATAAATATGATCTTCGTTTTTGTCAACCAAATAAAGAATATATGGATATGCCAGCATTACATGCATTGGAACATTTATTAGCTGAGAATGTAAGAAATTATTTAGATAAGGTAATAGATATTAGTCCAATGGGTTGTCAGACAGGATTTTATTTGACTGTTCTTAATCTTAATAATGAAGACAAGGTGTTTGAAGCTATTGAAAAGACTTTAGAAGATGTTATAAAAGCAAATGAGATACCTGCTGCAAATGATATACAATGTGGAAATGCAGCAAGTCATAGCCTAGAAGGTGCGAAAATATATGCTGAAAAAATGTTAGAGAAGAAGGATGAATGGAAAGAAGTTTTTTAATTAGATGATTATAAACATTAAATTATAGGTGAAACTAAAGGCAAAACATTAAGTACTGGAGGAAAATAATGAATTCATTTATCCTTCCGTTTGATTTTGCCTTTTTGACTGTTATTATACTTGTTCCAATAATGAGGAAATTAGCATTTAAGTATAATTTTGTTGATATACCGAATAAGAGAAAAACCCATAAAGAACCTATACCTTTATTAGGTGGAGTTGCAATTTATCTTGGCTATATTATTACAATGTTCTTTTGGGTGGAAGAACTAAGATTAAAGCTTGCTATTGTAATAAGTAGCACATTAATTGTGCTAATAGGCTTGGTAGATGATTATTATAAAACAAGAAACAAGGACTTATCATCGCTACCGAAAGTAATTATTCAAATTCTGGTAGGGTTCGTTCTATATATTTTTGAGATTAGAATAGTAGGAATAAGTTCTTTTTTTGGTGAAGGCATGATATTTTTTTCACCTGAACTATCATTAGTTGTAACACTTATATGGGTTATTGGTCTAATGAATATGATTAATTTTTTAGATGGTGCTGATGGACTAGCTAGTGGAGTAGCAATTATTTCAGCGATGACATTTTTTTTAATTTCTTATGTAAAAGGTTTAGATGTAATATCTTTATTATCAATTATTTTAATGGGAGCGACATTGGGGTTTTTAATGTATAACTTTTATCCAGCAAAAATATTTATGGGAGATACGGGTTCAGTTCTTTTAGGACTTATTTTAGCTATTATTTCTATAGAAGGAGCTCTTAAGAGTGCAACATTATTATCAATATTAATGGTTATTTTTGTGTTTGGAGTACCAATATTTGATACAATCATTGTATTTTATAATAGATGGAGAAAACATCAGCCTCTGTATATTGCGGATAGGTCACATGCTCATCATCGCCTGCTAAAAAGAGGCTATAGCACAACACAAGCAGTAACAAGCCTCTATTTAATAAGTATACTCTTTTCAGTAATATCTGTTGGGATTTTATTATGGATAGTATTTTAGTTAAAGAAAATATGGAATATAGGATAAGTCTCACTAATTCTGATGAACCATCAGAATAACTTCGACTTTATCAAATAGTACTTTTGTGGTATTATTTTTTTCATATAGTTAAGGATATAATGGTTTTATGTCTATATTAATTAAATTAGTTTAAATATTTACTCATATTATTTTTTACCTTAGGAGGTGGCGGTTAATGGATATTTCAAAGAAGGAAGTTGAGTATGTTGCTAATCTTGGAAGATTAAATCTATTAGAAAATGAATTAGATACTTATACAGGACAGCTTAATTCAATATTAAATTTTGTGGAAAAGTTAAACGAGATAGATACAAGCAATGTAAAACCAACAAGTCATGCACTAGATATAACAAATGCTTTTAGAGAAGATAAAGTTCACGAATCGATTTCAAATGAAAAGGCATTATTAAATGCTCCTGATTCTATAGATGGACAATTTAAAGTACCTGCAGTAATTGAATAAGAGAGGAGGAGAAAAGTTGTCATTATTTGATTTAAATATTACAGAAATACATAATAGATTGAAGAATAAAGAATTAACAGCAACAGATTTAGTAAATGAATCATTTAAAAGAATAGATGAAGTAGAGAAAGATGTACAAGCCTTCATATCTATACATAAAAACAAAGCTATTAATAGAGCAAAAGAGATAGATGATGATATTGTTAATTCTGAAGATATGGGAATTCTTGCGGGATTGCCTGCAGGGATTAAGGATAATATTGTTACAGAAGGAATCATTACTACATGTGGAAGCAAGATATTAGAGAATTACAATCCAATTTATAGTTCTTCTGCTTACAAGAGAGTCTTAGCAGGTCAATCTATCATGATAGGGAAAACTAATATGGATGAATTTGCAATGGGGTCATCTACAGAGCATTCAGGTTATCATCCAACATATAATCCGTGGAACTTAGATTACGTACCAGGTGGTTCTAGTGGCGGTTCTGCAGCGGCAGTTGCAGCTAGAGAAGTATATTATGCATTAGGATCAGATACTGGTGGCTCAATTCGTCAACCTGCATCTTATACAGGCGTCGTTGGACTAAAACCAACATATGGTTTGATTTCACGTTATGGATTGGTTGCTTTTGCCTCTTCCCTAGATCAGATTGGACCAATTACCAAGAATGTTGAAGATGCAGCATACGTATTACAAACAATAGCTGGTTTTGATGATATGGATTCTACTTCTGCTAATGTGGAGATTCCTGATTATATATCCTCATTAACTGGTGAAATAAAAGGTTTAAAAATAGGGATACCAAAAGAGTACTTAAGCCAAGGAATTGACTCAAAGGTAAAAGAGAAAGTAATGGACAGTATAAAGATATTTGAAAGACTAGGGGCAATATGTGAAGAGGTATCTTTACCACATAGTGAGTATGCTGTTGCAACATATTATATTATTGCACCAGCTGAAGCATCATCTAATCTAGCACGATATGATGGAGTTCGCTATGGTATTAGAACAGATTCTGCAGAAAATCTAATAGATATGTATAAAAAAACACGTAGTGAAGGATTTGGTGCTGAGGTAAAAAGACGCATAATGTTAGGTACCTATGCATTAAGTTCAGGATATTATGATGCTTACTATCTTAAAGCTCAACAAGTCCGAACTTTAATTAAACAAGATTTTGAAAAAGTATTTGAGAAATATGATTTAATTTTGGGACCAACAGTTCCTTCAACTGCCTTTAAAATAGGAGAGAATATTAACAATCCACTAACAATGTACATGAATGATGTTTTAACAGTACCAATTAATTTAGCAGGATTACCTGCCATTAGTATTCCATGTGGGTTAGTTGATGGATTGCCAGTAGGACTTCAATTGGTAGGTAATTATTTTGATGAGAAAACAATATTACGTGCTAGTTATGCATTTGAACAGAGCACTGAACACCATAAATTAAAAGCAGAATTAGTTAGGGGGTAAGAAAATGGGATATGAGACAGTAATAGGACTAGAGGTTCATGCGGAATTATCTACAAAAACTAAAATTTTCTGTAATTGTTCTACTGAATTTGGGGCACCACCAAACACCCATACTTGCCCAGTATGCTTAGGTCACCCTGGAGTATTACCAGTTGCAAATAAACAGGCAATTGAGTACGCAATCAAAGCATCTCTAGCATTGAATTGTGAGATAAATAAAGAGACTAAGTTTGATAGAAAAAACTATTTTTATCCAGATTTACCAAAGGCATACCAGATATCTCAATTTGACAAACCAGTAGGCAAGAATGGTTGGATAGATATTGAGGTTAACGGTGAGAAGAAGAGAATACGGATAAATCGACTTCATTTAGAGGAAGATGCTGGTAAATTAACACATAGTGAGTACGGAGATGGAAGTTTGGTAGATTTTAATCGGGTTGGGGTACCTTTAATTGAGATTGTATCGGAAGCTGATATGAGTTCTCCAGAAGAAGCAAGAGTATATCTAGAGAAAATAAAAGCTATAATTCAATATACCGGAGTATCAGATGTCAAGATGGAGGAAGGCTCACTTAGATGTGATGCTAATATTAGCCTTCGACCAATAGGACAAAAGGAATTAGGTACAAAAACAGAATTAAAAAACATGAACACCTTTAAAGGGGTTCAAAAAGCTCTAGAGTACGAAGAAGAAAGGCAAGCGGACGTTTTAGATTCAGGCGAAGAAATTGTTCAGGAAACCTTACGATGGAATGATGAAAAGGGAATAACAATTTCTATGAGAAGCAAAGAGCAAGCACATGATTACCGATATTTTCCTGATCCAGATTTAGTTGACATGGTTATTGACCAAGAATGGATTGATCGTATTATAGAAGAGCTTCCTGAATTACCTGATGAACGTAAAGCAAGATATATTAACAATTATGATTTATCTGATTATGACGCAAATGTTTTAACATCATCTAAAAATATTGCCGATTTTTTTGAGAAATCAATAGATTTTACCAAGGATTATAAATCTGTAGCCAATTGGATTATGGGAGATTTAATGAGATATTTAAATACAGATAATTTAGATATTGAGGACTGCAAGGTAACTCCTAAAGCATTGGGAGAGATGGTAGAACTAATTAATGAAGGAACGATAAGCGGGAAAATCGCTAAAACTGTTTTTAAAGAAATGTTAGAAACAGGCAAGGAACCACAAGTAATAATAAAAGAACAAGGTCTTGTTCAGATCTCTGATGAAGGAGAAATTGCCATAATTGTTGAACAAGTAATGGTGAATAATCCTCAATCTGTTGAAGACCTTAGAAGTGGTAAACAACAGGCGATAGGATTCTTAGTTGGTCAGGTAATGAAAGAGACCAAAGGCAAAGCAAATCCACAACTTGTAAATAAGATTATTAAAGAAAATATTAACTAATTTAATTACAATAGGGGAAGTCATATTTGACTATCCTCTTTTTTAAAATACAATATAAAGTAGCTAGCAATTGAATATAATATATACTATTAAACGTTAGACGAAAAGAAGAAGGTTATATAAAAACCCAGAAATATAACAAAGGGGGTTAATAATGAAACGTACCCGCTTAATTTACAATCCGACGTCTGGAAGAGAAGAAATCAAAAAACACCTTTCCGATATTCTAGATATACTCGAATCTTATGGCTTAGAAACATCATGTTATCAAACAAAAGGGGCAGGAGATGCTGCGAAAGCTGCAGTAGAAGCAGCTAATAGAGATTTTGATATTATTATTTCTGCTGGTGGTGATGGTACTTTAAATGATATTATTAATGGCTTAAGTAATTTAGAAAGAAGGCCAAAAATAGGAATAATTCCAGCGGGAACTACTAACGATTTTGCTAGGGCATTAAAAATTCCAAAAGACTTTACAAGAGCAGCTCATATTATAGGTGAACAAAATAGTAAACTGATCGATGTAGGAAGATATAATGATAAGTACTTTATTAATATAGCTGGTGGTGGATCACTAACAGAATTAACATATGAAGTTCCCAGTAAATATAAGACAATATTAGGTCAATTAGCATATTATTTACGTGGAATAGAAAAAGTTGTATTTTTAAAACCAATGAATATTACAATAGAAGCTAACAGTACTATTTATCAAGAAGAAGCAATGCTATTTTTAATTACTAACAGTAATTCTGTAGGGGGATTTGAAAAACTCTCACCAAATGGTGATCTTAGTGATGGATTATTTGATGTAATACTTGCAAAAAAGACTAATTTGGCAGACTTTCTTCGTCTATTAACTTTAGCTACTAGGGGAGAGCACTTAAAAGAAAAGAATATTATTAGCTTTAAAACAGATAAATTAAAAGTATATTCGAATAATCCTAATATTGTTCAAATCAATTTAGATGGAGAATTAGGTGGAACTTTGCCAGGAGAATTCGAGATGTTAAAGCATCATATAGATATATTCGTGAAAGAATAAGGAAGGTTAAGTAACTATGGATAAAGTACAACCAGTAAAAAAGAATCAATACATAGAGATGATAATAATAGGACTTGGACATGAAGGACAGGGAATAGGTAAATATGAAGGGTATACTATTTTTGTTCCTCATGGACTTCCAGGCGATAAGATAAAAGTAAAGGTTATTAAAGTAAATAAGAATTTTGGCATTGGACGTTTGATAGAAATTATTGAAGAAAGCCCGAATCGTGTTCAACCAAGATGCACAGTATATAAAGAATGTGGAGGATGTCAACTACAGCATCTATCATATGATGAACAATTAAATGAAAAAAGAAAATTAGTTAAAGATAACTTAACCAGAATAGGGAAAATAGAGAATGTTATCATTCATCCTACAATAGGCATGAGTGATCCGTGGAGTTATCGGAATAAGTCGCAAATACCTTTTGCTGATAGTGAAGGTGGCCTAATAGCTGGCTTTTATTCTAAAGGTAGTCATCAAATAATAGACATGAAAGAATGTCTTATACAACAAGAACAAAATAATCTAATTGTACAAGCAATTCGACATATTTCCGAGGAAATCGGCATAACTGCATACAATGAAACAACATATCAAGGTATTTTACGACATGTTATTACTAGGGTCGGGGTAAATACTGGTGACCTAATGCTGATTCTAGTAACTAATAGGAGACAATTTGAGAATAAGGAGAAACTGGTTAAGAGAATAGTTGAAGAGGTTCCGAACCTAACAAGCCTAATTCAAAATATTAATGAGCAAAGAACCAATGTAATTATGGGTAGGGAATCGATTGTATTATATGGACAAGAGGTAATTTATGACACAATAGGAAATCTAAGATTTGCAAAATCACCAAGATCGTTTTATCAGGTTAATTCTGAGCAAACCAAGGTCCTTTATGATAAAGCAATGGAATATGTAGGATTAACTGGAGAGGAAATAGTTATTGATGCGTATTGTGGAATAGGCACTATATCACTATTTTTGGCACAAAAAGCAAAACATGTTTATGGTGTAGAGATAGTCCCTGAGGCAATTAGTGATGCTAAGAGAAACGCAGAATTAAATGGTATATATAATACAACATTTGAAGTTGGTGCAGCCGAAGAGATACTTCCTAAGTGGAAAGAGCAAGGAATCAATGCTGATGTAATAGTAGTTGATCCACCAAGAAAAGGCTGTGATCAAGCATTACTAGAAACTTTAATTGAATTAAAGCCAAAGAAGATAGTATATGTATCTTGTAATCCTAGTACTCTAGCAAGAGATTTAAGAATACTAGAAGATGGCGGATATAAAGCTATAGAAGTACAACCAGTAGATATGTTTCCACAGACGGGGCACGTGGAGACTATAGTAGCACTATACAAAAAAGACTAATTGTATTTGCCCATATATCGCTAAAAACCAAGCTTTTCATGTTTAAGACGGATATAGCGAATTATCGAAATAAAGAACTGAATGATGAAATCATCGTAAGACTTGGATTTAGGATGTGAAATGTAGGGATATAAGAAAATAATATTTAATGTGAATCCATTGGTGTAATATCGGTGGATTTTTTTGGAATAAATTACAAATTATCGTATGAATATATTATAACATTTGTTATAATATAAAGTGACGAGCTGGAGGTGTATAAAGTGGAATTTGCTCAAATTGTTAAAGAAGTCAGAAGTAAGCTGAATATGAGTCAAGAACAATTGGCAAGAGAGCTTCAAGTGAGCTTTGCCACGGTCAACCGCTGGGAGAATGGTAAAAACAGTCCTAACAGACTGGCAAAAAAAGCACTTTATGATTTTTGTAAGGATAAAGGAATAGAGATTGAATAGACTAACTGACTGTAACATTAATAATCGATGAATGGGGGGCAGAATATGAGTGACTTTATTAATTCAAATCAGGAATTAGTAAATAAAATAAATCAAATATTGAGAGTGAAGAAGAATTGTTCAGTAAATATAGTTAATGACAAGTTAACATTATCGGTTTTTTCACTACTTGAAAATAATTTAAAATATGTTAATAAGATTAATTTTGTGATAAGAGATACAAGATACATTCCAGAAAATGATGAAATATCTAGGGAATTTGAAATTGATATTAATCCAAATGATATGTTATTTAATTCTTATGACATCATTGAAAAAAATAAGCTTCAGCATTTTTCAAAAGCTAGATCAATGTATGGCTTTATTGGGAAGCATGTGAATGTTAGAAAAACTAATCCAAAGTATCAAGTAAAAAGCAATTTGCTAACCATTAATAATGATTTTATGATACAAGGATCTTCATCATTAGAACTTTCTAGTAAAGCTTAGCATTACGACAAAATCAAATAAATTTTGATATTGTAATGAATGATACTATGGATCAAAGTCAGATAATTGGAGCAAATAATATATTTAATCAGATTTGGTACGGGGAAGAGGTAACCTCTGATTTTAAAGAAGAATTGATGAGAAGTTTGAACTATGTATATAAAGAGCATTCACCAGAGTTCCTATATTATTTCACAATTAATGAACTTTTCGGGAATCAACTTGACTATGGTGTAGAACGTTTTGAAAAGGATAATACCAGTTTTAAAAAAACAAAAATTTGGAATATGCTATTTGATTTTCAAAAGGACGGTGTTTTGTCAGCGATACAAAAAATCAATAAATATAATGGTTGTATTATTGCAGATAGTGTAGGACTTGGAAAGACTTTTGAAGCACTCGCAGTTATTAAATATTTTGAACTTCGACAAGATAATGTATTAGTATTAACTCCAGCGAAGCTATATGATAACTGGAATTCTTTTCGTGGGGCCTATAAAGATAGCATAATTGATGAAATTTTTAATTATAAGATTATGTTTCATACTGATTTGTCTAGATATAAAGGGATGTCAAGAAGTGGTTGGGATTTATCACGATTCGATTGGAGTAAATTTGATTTAATTGTTATAGATGAATCTCATAACTTTAGAAACAGAACCGAAAAAGAAGATGGACAAACTCGATATCAAAGATTATTAGAAGAAGTAAGAAAGAGTGGCAGTAATACAAAAGTGTTGCTATTATCAGCTACTCCAGTGAATAATTCACTTACAGATTTAAAAAATCAGATAAGTATTATTACAGGCGATAGAGACTTTGCTTTTGAAGAACAAGGAATTGCTAGTGTAGATAGTGTATTGAGAAAAACATCCAAACAGCTTAATGAATGGGAAAAACAGACGAGAAAGAATAAAGAGGCATTATTTAATGATTTACCATCTGATTTTTACAAACTCCTCGAAATGATGACGATTGCCCGAAGTAGAAAGCATATAACCAATTACTATGGAACAGAAGAAATAGGAAAGTTTCCTGAAAAATTAAAGCCTGAGACTTTTAAACCGAAAATAGATAAGAAAGGAATGCTGCTTAATTTTGAAGAAACCAATGAAATACTTGAGGAGTTGAAACTGGCAGTTTATGCTCCTTTGAGTTATTTAAAAGGTGAATATAAGCAATATTATGCAGAAAAGTACCAAAGTAAAAGAGCTGACGGAAGAGTATTGATGACTACTGATGTTAGGGAGTCAGGCATGAAAGTGCTACATAGATTTAATTTATTTAAAAGACTGGAGAGTTCTGTGTTTTCCTTTGGTGAAACTATTCGAAGATTGACGGAACGAATAGATAATTGTATTAATTTAGTAGAGCAAGAAGCGGCTAAAATCAATATTGTCGATGATATAGAAGATGATTATGAAGCGGTATTAGACTACAAATACGAGATTAAAATAGCTCACCAGAACAAAGTAGAATTTCTTAAAGACCTGTATTATGACAAAGAAGTTCTTGAAATGTTATATGCAGATATAGAAAAAATACTAAAGGCTTATAGAGATCAGAAACTTGCAACTTTGATAGAATTCATAAAAGAAAAGGTGACTACACAGCCTTATAATAAAAGTAATAAAAAAGTTCTCATTTTTACTGCATTTGCAGATACAGCAAGCTATTTATATGACAAAATTGCTGATCCAATGAAATCATTAGGATGCTACACAGGTGTTGTAACGGGTTCATCTAAACCTAAAACAGATAATAAAACTATTGAGTTAGAATTTAATAGGTTGTTATCGGCATTCTCTCCTAAATCAAAGCTCAAGACGCCTTTAGATGAAAAAAATCAAATTGATATACTGATAGGAACAGACTGTATTTCCGAAGGGCAAAAGCCTTGGTCTTTGTAATTACTTATTAATTTATTGAAACCATCTATGTCCTCGATAGAGTTTTTTTCTGTTATTTCAAACACTATATTTTGTGGATTAATTTCAAATTTCTTGAGGAATTCCTTTGTAAAACCTGATTTGAATTTTTCATCATTAATAATATCGGGGTCTACGTTAATAAATACATGAAAACTATCGTTGCACATAGAAGCCTTTTCCAAAGCTTTTATTCTACATAAAAACTCTAGATCCCATAATTTACCATGAACTCTAGCTATATCAAATAGCATGCTTGGATTTTCTAGTACTGTATTTTCAGGTCCTCGGCTTAATGCTTCATATCCAAATATCGATCCATCCTTTAATGAGACAATGGGTTGGAAAAGGGTAGTAATTTTTGAATTATTTAATATATCCATTAACTTTTCTCCTATACTGCTACCATTTATTATTTCTGGGTGTTCTAAATTTCTAACAGCTTTTTTGATAGCTAAATATTTAAAATCTATTAAGCCCTCATTAAACAATGTGTTCATTTTATGTCTCCCTATCGCTCTAGTAAAATTTTCCTCAGATAATATTTTATATTACTGAAGTTAAATTATTGCAAATTATATGTTGGGTTTTTGTTAAAATATAAATTTTATCGGGGATAGTGAATGGGGGGGTTGTGATTTAATTATATTACGGTTGGGTCCACTATGGATTTTTTATTAGTTCAATTTCATCTTAAAATTAAGCCATTTATTTAAATAAATGTATATGAGAAGCATAATGTTTATGATATTCTTTTCATGGGGTGAGGAATATGGAGATTAATATTAATAGTTTAGTACCGATTGATTTGGCATTAAATGAAGGCAAATCTGTATTTAAAACTGTGGATGATAGATATAGGGAAAATAGTAATTTTAAAAGATAATAAACCAGCTTATATATTAATGAAATATGAAGAGAGTATAGAAACTAAGGTTAATACTCCAGCAGCAATAGAGAAATATACCCTGCAAGAAGCAATGAAAGTAGTGTTATTAGGGATTAAGGGGCAGATACTTCACGCATCTGAACTAGCAGACATTGTTTATAATCGAAACCTTTATGTGCAGAAGAATGGTGAAAAGGCTAAATACAATCAATTAAGAGCTAGATGTGGACATTTTTCAAATATGTTTGAGGCATTGCCTGGCAACTATATAAAGCTAAAAGAGGAAGTAAGGTAATGGATAATATTGTTTCGGGCTATCTTCTAAGAGTGAGGAGTTACTGTAAAGGATAAAAAACGGAAAGGCTTGCTAACAATTAGATTGTCATAGTAGGTATATTCTTGACTATGAAAGGAGGAGTTTGATGTATAAATCAATAGATTTATTTGCAGGAATCGGTGGTATTAGAATGGGTTTTGAAAATGCTTTCAAAGATGGAATAGAAACCGTCTTTATAAGTGAATGGGAGGAAAAAGCACAGGAAACATATAAAGCTAATTTTATAGATGATTTTAAAATTCAAGGAGATATCACAAAGATATCGGAAGAAGATATTCCAACTCATGATATTTTATTGGCTGGGTTTCCTTGTCAAGCTTTTTCTTTAGCGGGTTTCAAAAAAGGATTTGAAGATGCAAGAGGTACAATGTTTTTTGATGTTGCTCGTATAGTGAAATACCATAAACCAAAAGTTGTTTTTTGTGAGAATGTTAAGAACCTTGTAAGTCATGATAAAGGTAATACATTTAAAACAATAAAGAGAATTCTTGAGGAGCTTAATTATAAAGTTTTTTCGAAAGTACTAAATAGTAAAAATTATGGTGTTCCCCAAAACAGAGAAAGAATCTATATAGTGGCATTTAGGAATGATATTGCACCAATGAGTTTTAAATTCCCAGAAAGTACAGGGAAGGAAAAAATTATAAAAAATATAATAGAAAACAATGAAGTTTCATCTAAGTACTATTTATCAAATACATATCTTGAATCATTAAGGAGACACAAAGCAAGACATGAAAAAAAGGGAAACGGTTTTGGATATGAAGTCAGAGATATTGATGATATAGCTGGAGCTATTGTGTGTGGAGGGATGGGTAGAGAAAGAAATCTAATTATTGATGAGAGATTAATAGACTTTACTCCGAGAACAAATATAAAAGGGGAAATTAATAAAGAATATATAAGAAAGATGACTCCGAGAGAATGGGCAAGATTACAAGGTTTTCCAGACACCTTTAAATTACCAGTCGCTGATACTCACCTATATAAACAATTTGGGAATTCAGTTACAGTTCCAGTTATAGAAGCTATAGCTAAAAGAATTAAGGAGGAATTGGAATGCTCAGAGGAAATATTGGCGAGTGGTCAGAAGTGTATGTACTATTAAAACTTTTAGCGGATGGAAAAATATATGCGGCTGATAAAGATTTAAACAAACTTAAGGATATATATTTCCCTATTATTAAAATAATTAGAGAAGAAATAAAAGGGGAAATTAAGGAATATTTTATTGGAGAAAATATAAATATATATCTTAACGGAGATGAAATAGGGAGTATACCAGCTTCTGTTTTTGATAAAGAAGCTGGAATTCTTTTAAATTTTATAAGTGACGGGAAAAACAAAGGAGCATTCTCAATTGAAAAAACAGAAAAATTTATGAATGGAATCCAATGCTTTAAATTGTCAGCGCCAGCTACAGACAAATCAGATATTACAATGAAAATCATGGATATTAATACAGGATATAGTCCGAGAGTAAGTTTCAGTATAAAATCTGAACTAGGCTCACCTCCTACTCTCCTTAATGCAGGAAAAACAACAAATTTTATATATAAGGTTATTCATCAATATGAGTCTATGGTAAGAGAAACTAATGATATATATAATGATTCGAGAAATAAAAAACATATGGACGTCAGAGGAAGAATAGCAAATATAATTAAAAAAGACGGAACAATAGAATATTTTGGAATGCAAAATAAAACGTTCAAAGACAATTTGATTCTCGTTGATAGTAGGATGGATGAAATTATAGCGCAAACGTTACTCTATTTTTACAAGGAAGGTATTAGCAATTGTAGTGACATGATCAAAAAACTTCAAGAAGAGAATCCAATGAAATATGGCAATGTACACGCATATTCCTATAAGTTTAAAAAATTTTTAACCTCAGTAGCATTAGGCATGAGACCTGCAACAGAGTGGGATGGTATAGATGAAGCAAGTGGTGGATATATCATCGTTACAAGAGAAGGAAGTGTATTGGCATACCATATATACAACAGAAACCATTTTGAAGAATATCTTTTAAAAAATACAAAATATGAAACGGCTTCAACTTCAAGACACGAGTTTGGCGAACTATATGAGGACAATGGTGATACTTTTATCAAGCTCAATCTACAGATACGATTTATATAAGAAGATGGCATTAATTAACCTATCCATTCAAATTATACTTTATGATAATAAGAACTTGAAGATATCTGTATTATTCGGTAATTACGAATAATTCAGATATAAAAAAGGGTGATTTTAAGAAAATTGAACTAGTAAAAATTGCTTACTCAGTAAATCAGAAGATGTATGAATTGAGGTAAATACGATGATAATTTTAGACAAACAATATATTACGGAGGAAATGAAAAATTATCTTATCAATGGAAAGGTTCCAGTTTTAAAAAATGATGCTGCATTGAAGCATTTGAACAATGAAATACCAAATCTAATTTCAAAAGAAGATTTTGCTAAATTGTATTCTCAAAACAGACGATTATATACTTGCTTTGAAAATTCTATTGAATGGATTGTTCAGAATGTGCAAGATAAGGAATTGATAAAGAATATTGAAACAATGAAAAACAAAGCTTTACTCCGTAAGATGCTTGCACCTATTTATTCTGATTTTTTCTATCGGCAGGCTACTCTTAAAGAGCTTCCTATTCTTGATACAGCTACTTTTTTTTATCCTTTTATCTTGAAACCAAATGTGGGTTTCTTTAGCGTAGGAGTCTATTCTATTACTTGTAAGGAAGATTGGGATATAGAACTTATGGAAAGTGCTAGTGACTGGGGAAAGATATATTCTGAGAGTGTGGTTAATACAGAATTTATTTTAGAGCAATATATCTATGGTGAAGAATATGCTATCGATGCATATTATGATGAAGATGGTAAAGCAGTTGTCCTTAACATTCTGAAACATGATTTTAATGGAATGTCAGATGTTAGCGATAGACTTTACTACACTGGAAAATGCGTTATAGAACAGCATTTAGAGCAGTTTACAAATTGGCTTAACGATGTGAATGAATATATTAAGGCAAGTAATATTCCGTTTCATGTAGAAATACGGGTTAACAGTGGGAGGATAATTCCAATTGAATTTAATCCTATGAGATTTGCTGGGTGGAACTGTACAGATATTAGTTATTATGCATTTGGGTTTTATACATACGATTATTACTTACATAACATTAAGCCGGATTGGGATAGTTTGCTGAAAGGTAAAGACGGAAAGTATTATACAATTATCGTTTTAGATAAAAATATATCCGTTGATCGCAGTGATAATTTTGATTACGACTCGGCTTGCCAAGATATGGGAAAAATCTTATGTTTAAGAAAAATCAATTATCACGAGACCCCAGTTTTTGGATTTGTGTTTACAGAAGTGGAAGAAACAGATAAATTAACTATGAAAAAAATAATTGAGAAAGGTCTTAGTATTTTTGTTAGAAAGGGAGAATAATCAAAAAACATAAAGATGTCTTTAAGTAAATAATTTGAACCTGATCCTGTATTTAACTAAGAGCTTTAATTTCGCTTATTAGTAGGTGTGAAAAAGTACAAGAAAGGTTATCGCAGGATACTTATAAATGGACGTTAGTCAAAAATCAGATTAAAGCGCTCCATATTTCATCGTCATTGATAACAAAGGCAATTGAAGAATAGATAAATTACTACAGATTCGTAGTAAATTACGAATTAATATTAGAGAGGATAAATCATGGCGAAGTATGAAAAGACTATTATTGGTCAATTTGAGGAAGTGATCAATCGTTTTAAAATGATATTAATGATAGTGGGATAACTATGAATTTAGTTAATGAGAGCAACTACTCGTATGGAGATACAAATATAGCGGTTCGGGTTTATGATAAATATTTTATTAGAAACGGAAACAGGGTAAGTATAAGCCTCACCGTAGTAGACCATGGTAGTAATATTTTTATTTCAGCAATAGTGCAAGAGAATATAGAACGAATGAAATAATATTAATTATTATTAAGTACTATATATTCATCGTATGACATTTTTTTATCAATTATTCCATCTGGAGTTATTTCTATGATACGGTTTGCAATCGTCTGTACAAATTCATGGTCATGGGATACAAAGATTATTGAACCAGTAAAATTAATCAACCCATTATTTAATGAAGTGATAGATTCAAGATCTAAATGATTGGTAGGCTCATCCAATAATAGAACATTGGCATTACTTAGCATCATCTTAGAAAGCATACAACGGACTCTTTCTCCACCAGATAAAACCTTTGCCTCTTTAAGGGCTTCTTCACCAGAAAATAACATTCTAGCTAAAAAACCTCTAATAAAGTTTTCTGCTTTTTCCTCAGAAAACTGACGCATCCAGTCGATTAAATTAAGTTCAATATTGTTAAAGAATGCTGCATTATCATTTGGGAAATAGGCTTTAGTTATTGTCACGCCCCATTTAAATTCGCCACTATCTGCTTCTAGTTCGCCCATTAAAATCTTAAATAGAGTGGTCTTTGCTTGTTCATCAGACCCAACAAGTGCAATCTTATCACCTTTATTAAGTCTAAAACTTATATTGTTTAAAAGTTTATTACCATCAATAGTTTTAGATAGTTCCTCAACTGCTAGAAGATCACTGCCCGCTTCTCTCTCAGGTTTGAAGCCCACATAAGGATATTTTCTTGATGATGGTTCGATATCTTCTATCGTTAGCTTCTCTAACTGTTTTTTACGTGATGTAGCTTGTTTTGATTTAGATGCATTAGCACTAAAACGCATTATGAATTCTTGCAAATCTTTTCTTTTTTCTTCTGTCTTCTTATTTTGATCACGCTGCATTTGTAATGCTAGTTGACTTGATTGATACCAAAAATCATAATTACCAACATGAATTTTTATTTTCCCAAAATCGACGTCTGCGACGTGTGTACACACTCTATTGAGAAAATGTCTGTCATGGGATACCACTATTACTGTGCTTTCGAAATCTAATAGAAAATTTTCTAGCCAAGCAATAGCCTTTATGTCTAGATGATTAGTCGGCTCATCTAATAGTAAGATGTGTGGTTGGCCAAATAATGCTTGAGCCAACAAAACTTTAACCTTCTCGTCACCATTTAATTCTTTCATCATTTTATGATGCAAATCTTCCTCGATGCCAAGTCCTGCCAGAAGTGAAGCAGCTTCAGGTTCTGCTTCCCAACCATTTAACTCTGCAAATTCACATTCTAATTCTGCAGCTTTAATGCCATCTTCATCAGTGAGATCTGATTTTGCATAGATAACATCTCTTTCTTTCATAATCTCAAAAAGTCTTTCGTGTCCCATAATAACGGTATTCAGCGCCTCATGCTCATCAAATTCAAAATGATCCTGTTTTAAAACTGCAAGTCTTTCGCCAGGAGTAATAAAGACATCACCCGTATTTGGTTCAATTTCTCCAGAAAGTATTTTTATAAATGTGGATTTACCGGCACCGTTAGCACCAATTAAGCCGTAACAGTTACCAGGGATAAACTTTATACTTACACCCTCAAATAGTTTACGCCCACCATATTTTAAACCCACCTTAGTTGTACTAATCAATTGTAAAACCGCCTTTTAGTTAATATTTTCTATTTTTAAAACAACCTTTTTATTATAGCACATTGTAATTAAGTAATCTATTTATAGATTTATATTTCTTAATAATCTTCAAGAGATTATACATAAAGGTATCCAAGTGAATGGTGACCTTTTCGATTCCATTGTTAGGGTTTTTATAGTTTTCATTCGAAAAAACGAGTAATTGTAGGGTAGAAATAATAAAAGTATGGTTGAAAAGATAGAATAATTGCTTGATAGATTGGTAGAGAATTTATATTATGTATATAAGTATATATATTTGCCATATAAAAATGGGGGTTTTGATATGAATGAGGTTTTAAGACAAATTAAGGAAAGAAAATCAGTAAGGGTATTTGAAAACAGGGAGATAAGTGGTGAAATTAAGAATGAAATAATAAATGCAGCGTTTGAAGCACCGACCGCTGGGAATATGATGTTATATAGTATTCTTGATATAACAGATCAAGAATTAAAATCAAAAGTTGCTCTTACTTGCGATAATCAACCCTTTATAGCAAAGGCTCCTTTAGTCATGATATTTCTAGCTGATTACCAAAAGTGGTTTGATGCATTTGAGATTAATAGCTGTAACCCAAGGAAACCAGGAGAGGGAGATATACTACTAGCATGTGCTGATGCAATAATAGCAGCACAAAATACAGTAATAGCTGCAGAATCCTTGGGTATTGGTTCTTGTTACATAGGAGATATATTAGAAAATTGTGAGGAGGTGAGGGAACTGCTTAATCTTCCAGAGTTTGTTCTACCTGCTACAATGGTGGTTTATGGTTATCCAAACCAACAACAAAAAAATAGAAAAAAACCTATTAGATTTGAAAAAGAATATATAGTATTTGAAAATAAATATAATAGGTTATCTAAAAAAGAACATGAAGAGATGCATCAAATTAGAAATCAGAAGGCAAGTATTAATAAAGAGGTTATAGAGGAAATTAAAGCTATATGTAATCGTAAATATATGTCTGATTTTTCTAAAGAGATGAGTCGTTCGGCTAGCGAGTATCTTAAAAACTTTAGAGATGAGGAATGAATAAAGCAGTTGAAGTATTTGATACTACTGAAATTCATTCAAGGGCAGCAGTAGATTATGCTATTAACGAATAGCAAAACTAATCTGTTACGTTGATTGTGTGCAAAGCGTATTTTTGGTACTTATTCTGAATTATTTACTTATTATTGAATGGTTATTTAAATTATATATTTGATCATTGTATTATTGAATAAATAACCTATTTCTTGGCAAAAAAATTCTTAATTTCAGTTATTTCTTCCTTTACATAAACATATTTGCCATAGCCAAACTGTCCATATTTATATGTACGTTCCCCATCATTCATTGGTAATTCTGTAGTTGGGAAAACTTCCAAGATTATATTTTTAGCCCTAGTGGTATATCTATTTGATATCACCTCAAATGATAACGTATGTGAAATCTTATCAGGTAAGCTATTTTTCAGATCAATTAATAGACTTCTATACTTAGATTGCCAACCTTCATAGATAAAAACTGGTGCAATAATAAATCCCATCGGATAATCTGCTTCTATTATTTTTTTGCATGCTTCGATTCTTTTAGTATTAGAGGGAGTTTTTTCTTCATAATCATTGATAACTTTATCAGTATTTAATGTAAACCTTATTTCTGTATGTCCACCATGATTGATTTTCAGTAATGTGTCAACATCGGTATATTTAGTAACAAATTTAAATTTTCCATTTTCATTTTTGCAAAAATATTCAATTGTATGTTTTAAAGAATTTGAGTATGGTTCGACGGGGATAGGATCGGAAGTTGCTGAGCCCTCAAAAATTGTTTGTTCAGGTAATCTTTCATTGATATAATTTTGTGCATGCATAAATATATCTTGTATATTTACATTAACCTTCATGTATGGTTTATCACCTAAGTTTGTGTTCAAATAGCAGTATTGACATTGCCCAGGACAACCCGATAATAGGGGTAGCTGGTAGTGAGCGGAAGGTTTACAAGATTGGAATTTCATTCCTTTTTAAATCCCAACCACAAGTTTTTTTTTGCCCTCTTTATAATAGTTACATACATTATCCCCAGGTATATTTTCTTTAATCCTTCCACTATTTAGCTGTATTATCTCAACGTTTTTATTATCTTTAAAAAAATCATAAATACCTCTGCCTATTTCATAATTAATTGCATTTTTTTCAAATAATATTCTTTTTGGAACAAACATAGCTTCTCCTTTTGAATAAATTGATAACAGTTTTTAATTCAATGATATTGTTCCAACTTTTTATTTAAATATACTCCATTAATGCATTTATATCTTAGAGTTTTATTTTCTATACCATTAAACTAAATAGAAAAATATTATATCTCAACTTACAGATATAGAATTATTTCTTTTTGAATTAATCAATAAAATATTGACACTACAATCCTCATCTGATATATTGTGTATGTCCAATATACACAGTTAAATAAAGGAGGGTACTGGATGCTAGCTTTAGAAATTAAGAATTTAAATAAAAAATACAAAAATTTTCAATTGAAGGATGTTTCTTTTGAACTAAAAAAGGGCTATATTATGGGGTTTATCGGTGCCAATGGTGCAGGGAAAACAACCACGATAAAATCAATTTTAAATATAATTCATATTGATAGCGGTGAGATACGCGTTTTGGGTAAAAACTTTATAGAACATGAAATCGAATTAAAACAGACGATCGGTTATGCACTCGGGGGCATTGATTATTATACTCGAAGCAAAGTCAAAACATTAACCAATGTGATAAAGAAGTTCTATTCTAATTGGGACGAAGAAACCTATAAAAATTATCTTAGAAAATTCGAATTAGATGAAAACAAAAAAATTGTCGAGCTTTCTGCTGGAATGAAAGTGAAATATAACTTGGCACTTGCGCTATCTCACGGAGCAAAGCTTCTTATCCTAGATGAGCCAACAAGTGGACTTGATCCAGTTGCAAGAGATAATCTGTTAGATATTTTTCAGGAATTGGTAGAAGAAGGGGAAATCAGCATTCTTTTTTCAACTCATATTACATCTGATTTAGAAAAGTGTGCAGATTATATTACCTATATAAATAATGGAGAAATTATTAGTAGTACTGAAAAAGAAGAATTTATTAACACGTATAGATTACTACACGGAGATAAAAGTCAACTTGACAAAGTGAAAGACAAATTAATTTCTTACAAAATAACTTCTTTTGGCTTTACGGGATTAATTCATTCCGAAAATTTTGATCCCCTAATTAATATTAGTTCTACTCTACCCAATCTTGAAGAGATTATGATTTTTTTTTCAAGAAAGGGGGACAAATATGAATAACTTATTATTCAAAGAACTAAAGCTGGGTGTAAATCCTTTCTTTTACTTCATGCCTTTCTTAACAGGTGCCTTAATGCTAATTCCAGGATGGTTATACTTTATTGTATTATTATATTTTTGCTTCATAACCATACCGAATATGTTTGCAGGCTATAAGAATCAGAATGATTTGCTTTTTTCGATTATGATGCCTGTAACGAAAAAAGATATTGTAAAAGCAAAAGTGGCAGTAATTGTAATTCTCGAATTGCTTCATATTATTACAGCAGTTATTTATGGGATAATTAGTACCCATTTATATCCGAATTTAATTTACTTTTTCTATGATCCTACTATAGGTTTTTGGGGGCTTAGTTTTATAATGCTTGCTATTTTTAATATTATTTTTATTTCAATGTTTTACAAAACAGCATATAAATATGGTGCAGCAACGATTGTGGGGATTACAGGTGCGATGCTTTTTGCTGGTGGAGCAGAATGGTTGGGAATAAAAAATTCGTTTATTTTTAATATTTTTAAAGGTTCAGGTGCTGATAACAATACGATTCAACTAACAATCCTGATAATTGGAATATTCATATTTGCGATATTTACTTATATCGCTTATAAGATTGCAATAAAACGATTTGAAAAAGTAGAAGTATAATGAATATAGTTATTTCAAATGTATCTGAAAAACCCATCTATCAACAACTTTTTGAACAAATCAGTACACAAATTCTTAAGGGCGAATTGGAAAAAGGCTATGGCTTACCCCCTATACGACAAGCTGCCAAGGAGCTACGTATTAGTATAATCACTGTGAAAAAAGCTTGGGAAGAGCTTGAACGATGTGGATTGATATATACAGTAACTGGTAAGGGGTGTTTTGTTGCAGACCTCTCTCACTTTGATATACTTCAAAAACGAGATGAAATGATCATGAATCAAATGTCTAAAGACATATCATACTACAAGTCCTTTGGTCTCACAATGGAAGAGGTTATTAAATTTATAAAAAAGGTTTATTAACTACTGTAATTTAACCTTAATAATAAATTTCTAGTCCTAGAACAGATTATTAATATTATAAAAAAGTACAACCATGGACTGAATAATGAAATTGGAAGATGGCAGGGTTTGCATGTAACTAGATACTAAAACATTGTGTGCCAAACTTGTTAGATCGACATCAGGTACAATGTAGGCATGTCTTAGCATAAATATTTGGATGATGAAAACAATTTAAAGGAATGTAATCTTTATCGATATGTTCCCGTGTACATAAGGTTCAAAAATTGACCGTAGACATCAATGCCATCAACTCGAGACATGTTGATAGTATAATAACAGATGAAAACGTTATGGACAAATATACAAAGGAAGTATTGATAGATGCACTACGACTCGTATCTTCAATTATCAGCAAATGTGAAAAAGCACAGCAAAAATTTGCAGAGGGTACCTCACATCACACCCGCTTCAAGAACATGATAAAAGCAATGTATATATTCAAAATCATTGATAACAGATGAAATTAGTAAAAGTGGTTAAATTCCAGTTTAATCATAATAAAACAAGGCACCTACGTTATAATTTTGTAGAGTGTCTTGCTCATTTTATCGTTATGCTTCCATATCCACCGTCACGCTGGACCTGAATTCTACGGTGAGTCTGTCCTCATAGGCGGTGACCTTCTCAATAACAAAGATTTCTTTGAAAAACAACGATTTTTACTCTCAATTTTACATAATTATTGACTTTCCATAAGGTGAGATTGGATAACTTCCAATTGGCGAACAAGAAGCTAAAATGTTTTCTCAACTAATTGATAAAAAATATGAAGCCTCCAAAACACATTGCAAGATTTATGTGTTCTCTTCCCAAAGAGAGAAAAGAAAAATCTTGGTATAATTGTAAAAGTATCAAAATTGGAATATAATGATAGCGTGATAGCATAATATAATATGCAGTTTAAAAACAAGAGTAACTGTTGGAGGATAATAATATATGACTATCCCAATTTTAAGAACCAAACTTTATATTCCTCCACTTCGCGCTAAAGTCGTCTCTCGTCCTCAACTGATTGCACGACTAAGGGAAGATATGGAGTACAAACTAACCCTCATATCCGCTCCTGCTGGTTTCGGCAAGACCACATTAGTTAGTGAATGGGTTACAGGTTGCAAACGCCCAGTTGCATGGGTGTCACTTGATGATAAGGATAATGATCTAACACAATTTTTAGCATATTTTGTTGCAGCTCTAAAGTCAATTCAAGGGGATATTGGGGAAGGGGTGTTAGAGGCACTTTCCTCCCCACAATCAGTGGGAATAGAATCAATTCTAACAACTTTAATTAATGATATCACAGATATATCGTGCAATTTTGTATTTGTTCTGGATGACTATCATGTAATCGATAATAATTCAGTCAATAATGCCGTTGTTTTTCTAATAGATCATATGCCAGCGAATTTGAGCTTAGTTATTACTACACGTGTGGATCCACTCTTGAACTTTGCCAGGTTACGAGCAAGGAATCAATTAATGGAAATTCGAGCAGAGGACTTACGGTTTTCACATTCTGAAGCGGCTGAATTTTTCAAACATGTTATGAGATTAAACCTCTCGGATAAAGATTTAGTAACACTTGAAACACGTACTGAAGGCTGGGTCGCTGGATTGCAATTAGCAGCAATTTCAATGCAAGGGCAAAGAGACATAACTGGTTTCATTGAAACATTCTCGGGCAACCACTATTTTATTATGGATTATCTTATTGAAGAGGTTCTAAAACAGCAATCTGAAGAAATTCAGTCTTTTTTGTTGCAAACTTCTATTCTAGATCGTTTATGCGGTTCTCTTTGCGATACAATGATGCTTCAGTCTTCGCCTTCTGGTCAAAAAACGCTGGAATATCTTCAACTCGCAAATCTATTTATTGTCCCATTGGACAATGAGAGGCGATGGTACCGCTATCACCACCTTTTCGCTGATTTACTTAGGCAAAGGCTATCAAAAGAATTCCGATCAACTATATCAAATGAAGGCCGCGACATTGCTCATTTACATATACGTGCCAGTGAGTGGTTTGAAAAGAATGGACTCATCAGTGAAGCTGTTAACCATGCAGTAATCGCAAAAGATTTTGAAAGAGCTGCGGCTTTGATAGAGCTTGCGTGGGCAGAAATGGATAAGAGTATGCAGTCTGCTACTTGGCTTGGTTGGGTGAAGATGATTCCAGAGGAGCTCGTTTGCTTAAGACCTGTGCTAAGTGTCGGATATGCGTGGGCTTTACTGGACATTGGTGAATTTGAAGGTTGTGAACTAAGACTGCAAGACGCTGAAAAAGGTATGGACAGACTACTCGGCAAAAGAGTGGGGGATGAAGATTCTTTATGCAATATTGTGGTTGTAGACGAAGAACAGTTTCACTTTTTGCCAGCAACAATCGAATCTGCACGTGCATACCATGCTTCAGCACTGGGTGATATAAAAGCTACGATTAAGCATTCTCGAAGAGCGCTAAATCTCTGTGAGAAGGAAGATTACCACGGTAGAAACATAGTAGATACATTACTTGGACTTGCACTATGGGCAAATGGAGAATTAGAAACTGCTTATTCCACAATAGCAGTAGGTATAGTGAATATTCAGATAGAGATTATGGTTACAGTTGTTTTAGCGGAAATAAAGATCGAACAAGGGAATCTCCAACAGGCAGCTAGCATCTATCAGAAATCGCTAGAGGCTGCTATTCTGGAAGAGACTGAGAGTTACCAAACTCCTATAGCAAGCTTTTATTTAGGACTTGGCAAGCTAAGGTTTCTGAAAGGTGATTTAAAGGGAGCGGAAGTACTGCTGAAGCGAAGCAAGGAGCAGGGAGAGAAAACTGCTTTGCCAACTTGGCGATATAACTGGTATCTTTTACAAGCAAGAATAAAGGAGAGTCAAGGAAAGCTCGATCAAGCACTGGATCTTCTTAATGAAGCAGAAAAATATTATTTTAGAAGTCCAATACCTAATATACAACCCCTGGATGCATTGAAGACCCAGGTGTTAATAAAACAGGGGAAGACAATTAAAGCCACAGATTGGATGAAAGAACGTGAGCTGACTATGGAAGCTGAGATTGAGTATCTCCGTGAGTTTGAGTATATAATTTTAGTAAGGGTACTCATTTCTGAGTTTAGACATTCACATAATAACAAACCTTTGATAGAGGCAAAACAATTGATTGAACGTTTACTAAAAGAAGCTCAAAAAAGTAATAGAATTGGAAGAGTAATTGAAATTTTTATTTTACAAGCGCTTGCTCATGAGGCAAATGATGATATGGAATTGGCAATAAAAAGTCTTAAAGAGGCAATACTCCTTACTAAACCGGAGGAGCATTTTCAGATTTTTGTTGATGAAGGTCTGCAAATGCATCGATTATTATCTGAATCAGATATCTATAAAATCATGCCAGACTATGTTTCAAAATTGCTTACGGCAATAGAAGAGAAGAAGATTGCGAATGAATCTAGAGAAGCGTCTTCTAGATTTGCTCAGGGTTTGATAGAACCATTGAGTGAACGCGAATTAGAAATATTACAGCTGATTTCGCAAGGGCTCTCTAATCGTGAAATTTGTGAAAGATTATTTTTAGCATTGAGTACAGTGAAAGGATATAATCAGAATTTGTATGGAAAACTCCAAGTTAAAAGCCGAACGGAAGCTATAGTTCGAGCTCGTGAGTTGAAATTGTTGTAAGCAATATCTGAATATTGATTTAAAAAATAGTACCTCCAATGATACTTAAGTATCTATAGGAGGCACTATTTTTTTGATATATTCCTAATATACCAGACATTAGGAAAGGAGAAAAAATGACAAATGGACTATCAAATTAGAATCGAGGGGCATTTGGAAAATCTAACAGAGTGGGTTGATGGCTTATCTATTAAGCTAGAAGATGATGGTAACACTATGTTGACTGGCCCTATCGTTGATCAAGCTGCCTTATATGGATTACTAAAAAAGATTCATGACTTAGGAATACCCTTGGTTTCAGTTGCATCAATTAAATCCTGTGATAAGGGAGCAGAGAAATGAGTCTAAACATTCAAAGAAGTAAATTAAAGGAGGAGAAAAAAATGATTCCGAACAAAAAGACTGCAAGATTAGCAGGATTCTTATGGTTGATGATGGTTGTATTAGGTTTGTTTGCACAGTTTTTTGTCCGTGAGAAATTATTCGTTCCTGATGACATAGCAACCACAACCAATAATATTATGGAGAATGAATTTCTATTTCGCTTGGGTTTTGTAAGTGAGCAAGTGATGATGATATGCACTATATTCACTTCGCTACTCTTATACAAACTGCTTAGTTCAGTCAATAAAAACATGGCTGTGCTAATGGTTATACTTGCGATATTGGGGTCAGCTATAAACATGCTTAACCTTTTGAATGGAATTGCACCCCTGCTACTGTTGAGTGGTGCTCACTACTTAAATGTTTTCGAAGCTAACCAGTTGCAGGCTCTGACCATGTTTTTCCTTGATTTGTATGAGCAGGGATATGTAATAGCTCAGATTTTCTTTGTTACGTGGGTTCTCCCACTAGGACTTTTAGTTTACAAGTCGCGCTTTCTTCCCAGAATATTCGGAATATTATTCGTGGTTGAAACCTGTGTTGGTCTTCTGTCAACAGCAATCAATTTTCTATATCCAAACGCAGTCCTTGAAACGAGTCTTCTGATACCAGCAGCAATCGCAGAGATTTCATTCATGTTATGGTTATTGATTCGTGGTATTAATGAATCAAAAGTAAAGACTGAGAATCTTTCAGATTGTGTTGTATAAGATTACCTAAAAATATACTAACTGTACTTAGTGGTTTAGAATAAAGTGTGTGCAAACAATTTAACGTTAATCTAACTTTTTTACAGAAGCCTTATGTTTTTGTTACTCTAAATTAATTGAAAAATAGTGGACATCTGAAGGTGATTTATAACGTCAAATAGATTCATACAGGAGACTATAGAATACTTTATATTCCTACGCATTAATGAAGGGTCTTCTTTAGACAATGTGATGATTATAAAATTTAATGAAGGGATTCTATTATGAAGGATTCAAAGAAATTCTGGAACAAACAAGCAAAGAACTTTAATTCAAATAGTAATCAAGAGATAGATCAATTAATTCTCAAGTCTAAGAAGTATTTAAATATCAATGATGTAGTTTTAGACTTTGCCTGTGGGACTGGTGACAGTACGTTTGGTATAGCAAAGATTGCAAAAGAGGTCCATGGCATTGATTTTTCAGAAGAAATGATTCGGATTGCGCGTCGAAAGGGGGAGGATCTTACTAATATTCATTTTGTGGCAACAACAATAGAGGACAAGAGATATGTTGAAGGGTCTTTTGACGTCATAATAGCATTTAATATTTTTCATCTATTGGAAGAATTTGATGAGGTAATGATGAGAATATATGGTTTACTAAAACCTAACGGATTACTTATTTCGAATACAGATTGTTTAGGAGAGAAGAAAAACCTAATGACTTTAACAATAAATGTTATGAGTAAATTTGGTGTGTTTCCAAGTGTGAAGTCTTTTAATTGTATTGAATTAGAAGAAAAGATTTGTTCGGTAGGCTTCAATAAGATGGCGTCAATGATGTCAAGTGATGTGGTTCCAAATATGTATTTAGTAGCAAAGAAAGCTGAATAGTATTATTTTGAGGAGGAACTTATGAATTAGCTTTTTTAATAAAGTCTAAAATCAGGAGAGTATTTCTGCGCAAATCAGGAATACTCTTTTTTATTAAGAGATATAGAACAAAACGATAAGAATATAATATATATAAATAAATATTTATTGATAGACGATAAAACGCGTGCTAAAATCAATTTAACAATAAATAAGTGAGGGGTTTTTTATGAAACGAGGAACAACATCATTTTTGAAATTAGCAATTATTTTAATTGGACTTCCGGTTCTTGGATTGTGCATATTTGGTTTACCTGTAATCATGGAAGCGGCAGAATATCAACAAGAGTTAACTAATTTTCTCTATCCTGTTATAATCGTGATGTATGTAGCTGCGATGCCGTTTTTTGTTGCATTGTACCAGGCTTTGAGACTTTTGAATTATATTGATAAAAATAAAGCTTTCTCGGAATTATCTGTTAGAGTTTTAAGAAATATTAAATACTGTGCATTCATAATCAGTGTTTTGTATATGGTTGGAATGCCATTCTTTTATCTTATAGGAGAGATAGATGATGCACCAGGTGTTATATTGATAGGACTGATACTTATTTTTGCTCCAATTGTGATTGCAGTCTTTGCTGCTGTTCTTGAAAACCTTTTAAAAGAAGCTATAGATATAAAATCAGACAATGATTTAACGATATGAGGTGAATACCATGGCAATTATAATTAATATTGATGTAATGTTAGCTAAAAGAAAAATGAGCGTTACAGAACTTTCAGAAAGAGTTGGAATAACCATGGCTAATCTTTCAATACTGAAGAACGGAAAAGCAAAAGCTATTAGATTATCCACATTAGAGGCTATATGTAAAGCACTAGATTGTCAACCAGGTGATGTTCTGGAGTATAGTAGCGATATAAACTAAGGGATAGAGATTTTAAAAGAATTAACGGAAGGTGAAATAATTATTACACTTCCAAAAGATACATGCGGATTTTATGAGAAGGGATACTATTGAGATGAAGATCAGTTTCTATCTAAATAGAGTATCTGTGACTTAATTAATATCAATCAAAAAAGTCTGTTAGATTAGTGGCAAATAAAATTTCAAGTATTTTTTAGCAGAGGATGTCATTATTACAACATAAGTGTAATGCCTACAAACAGTAGTGATGATACAAGGTAAAAACGATAATTATGATGAAAAATTATGGCTTAGGGAATAAATAGTAGGTTTAGACCACCTGATATTGTGGTTTGGAGACGAAAAATGAGTAAAAAACGAAGGAGAAACTTCCGTTTTTGATTTGGACGACAATATTATAAAATGATAAATTTGGTTAGCTACAAAGCAAAACAGCACTAGATTTTAGTACTGTTTTATATCCAAACTTTGCTTTTCTAAATATTATTGCTTTTATTATTTACATATTTTTTTTTATGTTTTATTTAATATTAATAGTTATATTTTTCTTCAGCATCCGCTTTGGTTTTATGAACTGTACCATATGGATGCTGAGGTGGTGCATAAATAGAGTATAATTTAAGTGGTTTATTGCCTGTATTAATTAGATTATGCCACTTACCAGCAGGTATGATGATGGCATAATCATCATAGACTTCTTCTTGAAAATCTAACTTATCTTTTCTATTCCCCATTTTAACAAGCCCTTGACCTTCTTCTATACGTATAAATTGATCAAGGTTAGGATGAACCTCTAAACCAATGTCTTCTCCAACATTGATACTCATCAAGGTGAGTTGTAGATGTTTTCCTGTCCATAAAGCGGTACGAAAAGTATTATTTCGCTTAGTAATCTCATCAATATTTACTACAAATGGTTCTGGTCCATAATCCTTTAATTTTGTATATTGTTTTCTATAGTTTGGGTTATAACTCGGCGTGTTATTCCAATATGGATATGGATACATTCTATAGTAATTATACATATTCTCTGGATAATATAATGATTTATTAATGTGGTAAGGACATGGATATGGTCTATAACCACTATACATAGTTCTCATTCCTTTCCTAGGTTTTTAAATAATAATATGCGTTATACTTAGAGAAGGTGCTTTTATATATAGGAAAGTTAATTTCCAAGAAATAACACATAGAAACATAAATCCTATGAATTAAATAACTTCAATTAGTAAATATGATTTAATTTTTTCATAGCATAATGTAAAAACATAGTTTATTTGTTAGAATTAGATAAGCTATAATATAAAATGCATTTTGAAAAAAAGTTTATTGATGTAATGAATTAATTTTTTATTCTATAAAGACAATGGAAAGGTAAGGTTTTAATGAGAATATTTTTAGATTGTTTGCCATGTTTACTTCGCCAAGTGCTTGAAGCATCATATATAACAACAGATGATGAAGTAATTCATGAGTGCATTATGGAAGAAGCAGTAGATACGCTCAGTAAATATAAACATTATAGTTGTGCACCAGAGATGTGTGAAGCAATGCATACAATTGTTAAGAGGCATACAGGTGTTGAAGACCCTTATTCTGAAATTAAATTGCGTGATATATCAGAGGCATTAAAGCTAGAACCAATGATTAGGAATTTTACATTTAGAGAAAAGAATCAGCTTCTTAATGCATTAAAAGTTTCAGCAACGGGAAATGTAATGGACTCAGCATTATATAAAAACTTGGATATTGAAGCATGTTTGATACAAGAACTAGAGGACCCTTTTGCTATATGTGATAAGGATGAATTTGATAAAGATATTAATAAGGCTGAACTAGTATTAATTATTGGGGACAATGCGGGAGAAGTGGTTTTTGACAAGTTTTTGGCTGAATATCTTTCTTGTAATCATAAAGTTATTTATGCAGTGAGAGATGTGGCCATTATTAATGATGCAACAGTTGATGATGCACTTAAAACTGGTATAACAGATTACTCAGAGGTGATTTCAACAGGGTGTGGAATACCTGGCGCAGTATATAAATCATGCAGTGAAAAATTTCAGAATATATTTAACAATGCAGATGTTGTAATCAGCAAGGGACAAGGGAATTTTGAAGCTTTATCAGATACGACGAGGGGTATCTATTTTTTACTTAAGGCAAAATGTCATAGGATTGCACAGGCACTTGATGTTGAGATTAATGAGTATGTTTTTAAGAAAAACCTGTCTAATAAAATGTAAAAAACTATAATTAAGTAAATATTAAAACTTGTAAAAAATATATTTCAATAATTAAATTACCATTTATAGAATGGCAATGAGTAATGGGATTTTCACTTATTTACTGCATGGCTCAACATTACTTATGCTTATTGCTTTAGCTGGAATTTTTAGCAACGGGTAATACATTAGTTTATGGCTATTGTGGTAAAACGTTCTCTTGAAGACAAGAGAGAGTAAGTGCTTTTTATGGAGTAATTATTTTTTAGATTTTTTAAAGCAATAAAGTTTTTATGAGGTGTTTTTGGAGCAGGTGCCATAAATACCGCCGCATTCAGAACAGCGGGGCATGCAATAGGTACTGGTCATATGCGTGAGCATGCGATGGTTTGTTCTGATTATGCGATCAAAACTATTGAATTGTTAACAAATGGAGACATGGATCAAATCTCGGCTGTTCGAAAGTGGCATATTGAGGAACTGAAAAAAATCCTTAGCGAACAAAAACAGATAAACTGTAAAAATGGAGGAGTATATGAGTAAAGAAAAGGGTAAAAGTGGAATAGGAAGAGGAACAGGTAAAAAAGGATGGAATCGCTGGCAGGCTAGTGCTAAAAAAGCAAAGGGTGTAAAACCTTATAAAAGCAAGGGTGTTAAGCACCCCACAAGTAATAATGATGATGAGTAAAAAAGAGAAAAAAGAGGGGTCAGGCTTGAATTATTTACTTATTAATGATGTTAGCAGAAGATTAATATGGAGAGAAACACATATACTTTATCTAAAGATTTTCAGCTGACGAAATAAAATACAAATGGATTGATTTTTCTTATTTACCTTGTTTTATATACTAATTCAAGTATTGAAATATATCATATGACGTTGTATATGTGCATTAAACAATTCTTTTTTGTTGAGAGGTGACCATATTATGAGAAAAAACTTAACGGAGATGACCAATGAAGAATTGTGGGAGTTGTTTCCGATTGTTTTGAGTGAGCATGATACAAAATGGAGAGGAAATTACTTAAAGGAAAAAGTAGTTTTGGAGGATATTATTGGGCAAGAGAACATTATTAGAATTAGTCATTATGGAAGTACTTCTGTTGAAAATTTAATAGCAAAACCAACAATCGACATTCTTATTGAAATAAAAAATGACACAGATATTTCCAAGTTAATATCATATATGGAGTTAAATGAATACATATATTGCGAACAACCCAGTAATCCAGCACCGCATATGATGTTTATGAAAGGCTACACTCCTCAAGGGTTTAAAGGACAAGTTTTTCATATCCATATTAGATATAGTGGTGATTGGGGAGAATTATATTTTAGAGATTATTTGTTAGCACATAAAGATATAGCTGATGAATATGGAAAATTAAAACTTGAATTAAAGAAAAAATATGAACATGATAGAGATGGATATACTAATGCAAAGTCTGATTTTATCAAGAAATATACTGAATTGGCGCGTGAAGAATTTAAGAACAAATATAATCCAACAGTGGACCATTAATTCAAAAAAGTAATTGAAAAATGGTCCACTATTTTAATGTATTTTTCAACACTTGTTTACTGATTAGAGGTCAGAGTCTAGTAAACTTGGTTATCCAAGAAGGAAAGCTTGCTGCAAGGGGAATTGAAAATATCTAATGGATAAAAGCATGAGTATATAGCTAAAAGGATTTTCGGTAAAAAGTGCTAATTCGATATAAATTGATAGAACTATTATGGTCACTTTTTATTTAAGTGATCTTTTTTGACACTGCGTAATAGATGAATTAAAGAGTAAAAAGAAGTGATATTAAATTAAAAAAACCAAGAAATAATTTTGAAAATGAAAGAGAACCTATCAATTGTAATTCCAAAGATATGCAGTTATTTCGGAGATAAAGAATTTGAAAATAGTATAATCTTTACAAAATAAATAAAATTTTCACACAAAGAAAGTTATCAAAATGAAATAACTAAGGATTTGTGAAAATTATCATGGCTGGACTTGCTATAGCTATGGGTGTTACAATCTTGCTTCGTCGATAAAGAGGTTTTACAAAAAACACTAGTATCTATTTAGGAGAAAGATTTATCTTTCTCCTAATTTTATAGATATAGCTAGAAATACGATTTTAAATATAACTCAAGCATATCCGCTTTGCATTCTGTTTAGTTTACTCTGCTCTTAGTGCTTCAACAGGGTCCTTCTTTGCTGCCATTTTCGCAGGAATGGTACCACCGAGCACAGTAAGTGCAAGGCTAATTAGGATTAATAAAATAGCATGAAGTGGGTTAAGTTGTGCTACATTTTCTAAATCTGCTAAATTTTCAATAACAATGTTGATAGGGAATACTAGCAGTCGTGCAATAACGATTCCAAGAGTACCGGAAAACACACCAATAATAAATGTCTCCGCATTAAACACACGGGTAATGTCTTTCTTCCGAGCGCCTAAAGCTCTCAGCACACCAATTTCCTTGGTTCTTTCCAAAACGGAAATGTAGGTTATGATACCCACCATGATAAGGGATACAATCAGAGAAATGGCGGCAAATGCGATCAACACCAAGGTAATAGCATTCATAATACCTCCTGTCATTTCTGTAATCGTACCTGCTAAATCTGTGTAAACAACTTTGTCGGTTTCGGATTTACCCTCATTATATTCATCCAAATAAGCAACAATTGATTCTTTTGCATCAAAATCTGTTGGATAAATAGAAATCATGTACGGGGTGGTAGTAGCACCCAATGCGGACATAATCGTATCCTTTGAAGACATACCAGTAGGATTGGTCATATCAACGGCTGTATCAAGGGGCTCACCGCTTAATACGTTGAAGTCGCTACTTAGCTGTTTAATTACGACATCTGAATTAATCGCGTCATCGAGAATAAACTCTGCCAGTTCATCTGAATATGCAAAACCTGCAGGAAGAAGAGAAATCTCTACATCCTCTTTGGCTCTTAATATGCCAACAACATTTAGTTTGATAGCATTTTTGTTATTATACATATCAATCAAGTTGTTTGGGTCCCCATTAATCGTAAAGAAATTACCGTTTGCTTTGTAAAAATCGTTATTGAGAATGACCTTAAATTCATTTCCAATAATATTATCAAAGGCAATACTATCTGCTTCATATTCCAATCCAAAAGTTTGTAAAATAGGTTCTTCCACACCATTTTTGTTGTCTACAACCAGAATAATATCGTTCAAACCTGTAGGATAGGAGCCAGCTAGTACGTCATAATTTTTTTCCAAATAATTGAGACTCTTATCGTCTAAGGATTTTGGATAGGAGGTAAAACTCATAGGATTGGTATTCACTATGGTTGCAACATCACCTTGTTTCTTCAGCAAGTTTATGTTGAGCATTCTTGTATAGGATATTCCTGATACAAGAGCGGGATTAATATCCTCTATATATTTCATATATTCTTCGGTAAAGATATTAGTATGTATTATTTTTTCTGCCATAGATTCAATTGGATATATTAACTTATCCTTAGGATATGCATCCTCATCAGTAGAGATCCCAAGCATGGAACCTTGATCCTCCAAACTCTGTTGATCTATCTCGGTGGATGTTTGAGAAATCATAATAGGAAAAGTGGAAAGTGTACCAGATTCAAAGTTTTTAATTTGCTTATCAAAACCATTGGACAGAGATAAAATTAAAGCAATGCCTATGATGCCAATACTAGATGCAAAGGCTGTAAGAAAAGTTCTGCCTTTTTTTGTTTTGATATTGGTTAAGGACAACTTCAAAGCCGTTAGATAGCTCATCTTGGTTTTTTTAAGTTTGTACTGTGAATTGATCTCTTTATCCGATAAAGGATTAGAGTCAGAAACTACTTCACCATCTTCAAACTCAACAATTCTATCAGCATAGGTATGAGCCAGCTTTGAATTATGAGTAACCATGATAACAAGTTTATCTTTGGCAATTTCTTTAATCAAATCTATAATCTGTACACTGGTTACAGTGTCCAAAGCACCAGTGGGCTCATCTGCTAAAATAATATCAGGATCGTTAGCCAAGGCTCTAGCAATAGCAACACGTTGCATTTGACCACCCGAAAGCTGATTAGGCTTCTTATGGATATGTTCAATTAGTCCAACTTTTTCTAGCACCTCGAGAGCTTTTTTTCTTTTAGCTCCAGCAGAAACACCACTTAAGGTCATTCCCATTTCTACGTTATCAATTACTTTCAAATGGGTTATTAGGTTATAGCTTTGGAAAATGAAGCCCACACTGTTATTGCGGTAGGCGTCCCAATCCACACCCTTAAATTCTTTGGTAGATTTTCCATTGATAATCAAATCACCGCTGTCATAATGATCAAGTCCACCAATAACGTTTAGACATGTCGTTTTACCAGAACCACTTGCTCCGAGAATAGCGACAAATTCATTTTCTCGAAAATTTAAATTGATTCCGTTTAAGGCAACTTGTTTAAAATCCCCAGTAGTGTAGCTTTTATTAATATTTTTTAAAGATAGCATTATAAATCCTCCTTTAACATTCCACGTTTTAAAATGGTTATTTTATTTTTATATTCTTTTAATATTTCGTCCTTTTCCTCAATATTAAGGAAGATATCTACTGTGGACTTTTGTGTGACATAAATCAACATATCTATAATATCATAGATATCACTTGAACTTTGTAGATTCAAACTTCTGGTGTCCAAATAAGGATTACACCAATAAAAGTAATGATTTAAAAAGAAGAAAGTGAATATTTCAAGCCTGACTCTTTTATAATAACTAATAGACTATACGGGAAATTGTTGGAAAGGTTTCATCTCATATCTCTTAGCTGCTAATAGATGTGACACTTGTCATTTTTGACACATGACAATATGTCATATATAATTATGATTGGTGTCATATAGAAAAGAAGTGTTTAGCTTGCCAATGGAGACCTTCTTCAATTTACCACGGAAAAAAAGGAATAAGATAGTTGAAGCGATTAAAAATCACTGACTGCATGGTGTTTGGAAGAATTGCTGGAGAAAAAGTAGCAAATAGATCTAATCTATCTTATAATTAGGTTGAAAGAACTATCAAGTATAGGGAGTTATCCTCTAATCACTTAAATTTGGTCTTACTTACTTATTTCGAAATTTTGGGGAGATACTCCTTTTTTATGTCTTGAAAACATTAAGGGACATGGAGTTCGCTTTTGGAAATTGATTCAAATATACAAAATAAAAAAAAGAAGGTTAACTAAATGGGAAAATTAAAGAAGAAAATGAAGGCGACAACACTGCGAAAAATTTTTCAAGTCCTTTTCTTAGCAGTTAGTATAATTTATTTGGCTAAATTTGTTCCAAATAGTGAGATTTTTTTGATATCTATTCTGTTGATTATTCTAATTACTGTCGTATTTCGTACTGGTTTTTGTGGTTGGATTTGTCCGCTTGGAACGATTTTTGATTTTATTAGAAAAATAGGTAAAGTAATAGGAAGTATCCCTTTTATGAGACCTTTAAACAGAAAATACAAGGGGTGGATTAATAATAATAGCAACTTATTAAATAAAATAGACAAATATGCTAGATATTTTAAATATATCTTTCTCTTATGGATGATGCAAGCTGCCTTTATTGCTGAAGGTGATCAACATGAAGGAGTAAATAGTCTACTAATATTTTTATTCTTTTTAATTATTGGACTCTTTACTGATAGATCATGGTGTAAATATTGTTGTCCATTAGGTGCTACACTAGGGTTAGTAAGTAAGTTAAGTCCTACAAAAGTGACAAGAGATGAAAATCTGTGTATTGATTGTGATCTATGCACTAAAATTTGTTCTATGAATATTGAAGTAGCAAACAAAAAAAATGTAAATGATGCGGACTGTAATACTTGTTTAGAATGTGTTGATGTTTGTCCTGTAGATGGTGCGTTGAATTTAAAAATCAATCTACCATTAGCTACAAAACAACAATCTCCGACTATTAATCTCCGACTATTTAAACTGACAATGAAAAAAATGAAAATATCAAAGTATATGTATGGATTTATTATAATTTTCTTATTAATAATTGGGCTAATAATAATAAAAATTGCTGTTGTATAATATATCGGATTGTAATAAAATAAAAATTCCCTGAAATTTTATACCGAATAGGATTAATTGTTCTTATCAGTTGTTATTAATATTCCCTCTCTTTTGTCCAGGTATGATAAGACCCCCACTTACACACAAAGTGCGCAAGTCACTCTATAATGCTAAAGCATTTAGTCGTGCTATGTTAAGTGGGGTAGAATGAATTTAGGATAAGCGTCACTTGTACTCTTGAGTGCTAGAATTCAGATGGAGTAAAAACTCCACCTGAATAAAGTTCGGCTTTATTAACGGATAATCAACTTTTGAAGATACTTGATGATATTTTTGTGATAGATTTTGATGTAATTTCAGATAAATATAATTATTTTTTAAATAAAAAACGCTTTGAATGCAATGAAATGCGGTTCTCAGCGTTTTCTAATTTTAATTATATGAACTACCATGATGTAATTATTTAGTTTGATTTCATTGTGACAATTTATCTACTTGCTTTTCAAAAGAGAGTAGATGGCTCTCGGAACCGCTCTTTAAGGCTGAGAATACTTCATAGACATCCTCGGGTAGCTCATAAGTTAAGAACTTTTCATACATAGCAATGTTATCAATCTCGGCTTGGACACCAGTCTTTGCAGCTTCTAGTAGATTTATAGGAATGACTAGGTGTTCAGCGGAGGTATCATCAGGAAAAGTCATCCCGTATGCTGTATATATATCTTTTAAATATGATATATGAGTTTCTTCAGAACGTATGATATTGGCATAGGGATTTTGGTTGCCAAATTCCGCTAAGATAGCGGCATATTCACCATGTGCCAAGTATTCATCTTGAACGGCGTACATTAACATATCAGCGATACTCATATCTTGATCAGTAAGGGCGCCCTTGGCTCCGTATCCTTCAAGTGATATGGTTTTATCTGTTTCGGAAAAAGGTTCGGGACTCATGTCTACATCATGATCTGTGTATTGACTGGTTAGTGATTCCTGTTCAGTATTTTCTTGAACTGGCGAAGTATCTTCTTCTACTGGTTCGGTAGTAGTGCTGCAAGCTACCATATAAAACATACTGCTAACCAGTAGTACAATAAGCATTAGAACAGATATTTTACGCGGAAGCAATTTTGGCGAAGAGGTAGTTATTCGCATATTGTTCCCTCCTTTATATTATATAAAATAAGTATATACTAATAATGTGGTGAAATTAATAAGATTATATCGTTATGTTGTTAATAATAATTAAAACAACGCAGATTTAGAATATTTTGACATGTTTCTATAAATCAAGAAGAAGTTGTTATTATATAAATACCAAGATTTTTTTGTACAATTGATTATAATAGTACTTTTTTTTGTATCTACGATGATACAAGTATTTTGTGGTCCGTTAATTCAAAAAATCAATTGAAAAATGGCCTATTTTATTAATTTAACTATAAAAAATTCATATAATGAAAATTAGCGCTTATGATAAACAAGAATAATCATGTTATAATCCATCTATATATTTTGTCTTCTAAAGCATATTTTATTTTGGGGATGTCTATTGAAGATATCCAATAGGAAGGATTAAAAATAATGGATCGAGAATTAAACAAACAAATAAAAAGCTTAAATAAACAAGAAAATAAAATCTTAAACCATAAAGAAAATAAATTAGTAAAAGCAAAGGTAGATCCAGTAATAGAAAAAATCAAGGGGAAAATACCAGATAAATTAATATATACTCTTGAAACAGCGTTTATAAAGGGATTTCAACTAGTTTTTGAAAAGGGTTATTTATATGTCGAAAAAACTTACAATAAAGATAAACTGCAACTTAAATACGATTTGAACAACCAAGCTGTAGAAAAAAAAATTACTAAGAAGAATATTAAAATGCTAGATAAGCATTCCAATCATTCTAAAAGACTAAATTCCTTTATTTCAGGAATAGAGGGTAGTACTTTGGGGGTATTGGGTATAGGGTTACCTGACATTCCTCTTTTTATAGCAATGATTATGAAGACCATATCCGAAGTAGCTCTTAGTTATGGGTATAAATACGAAACTAATGAAGAAAAGGCTTATATTCTTCTTCTTATCTGCGGAGCAGTGTCAAAAGGAGATAAGCAAAAAGAATTCAATGAAGAAATTGATCAGTTAGGTAAGAGAATAGATCAAAATATTAAAACTGCAATAAACATTGAAGAGCAAATGGAAGATGCTGCTACAGTTTTATCAGAGGCGATATTAACGGCGAAGTTTATCCAAGGCATTCCAATAATTGGGGTTGTTGGCGGTATTGTTAATTATAATATTATAAAAAAGATTGGAAAGTATGCCAGTATAAAGTATAAGAAAAGATATCTGATTGGAAAGGTTAGATAGTAAGAAAGTTTTATATAGATTAAATATTGAAAATACTGCAATTTATGCAATATTATTTTATTAATAAGTTAGTGTCTCTAAAATTTATTAAAAAATCTAAACTAATCAACACATCAATTTAAAATCACATTTAGTTATATAAAAATGATATTATTAAATAGATAATAAAAAAAATAATTGACATTTATTACAATTAGCAATATTATTATCATAGAACACATGTTCTCAAAGGAGTGAATTAATTGAATACAAATATATTATTAGCTATGATAAATATTGCAAATAATCCTGTTTATAGTTTGCAGAATTTCTATCTAAGCAAAAACCGTGCAAATAGTATGGGAGAAGCTTTAGAAATGTACATAAAAGATGTTTTTGCTAATACAATTAATGAAACTTCTGAAACAAAGAGAAATCATACATACAATCAAGTTTTTTCTTATTTAGGGAATCAGAATAATCCACCAGATATAATAATTCGAGGTGGTGATGCCATTGAAGTTAAAAAAATAGAATCCAGGAACTCAGGTATAGCTTTGAATAGTTCTTATCCAAAAGCAAAATTATTATCAGATAGCCCGATGATTACTCAGGCATGTAAAACTAGTGAAGAATGGGTTGAAAAAGATATAATTTATGCGGTTGGTGTTGTGAATAATAATCAATTAAATTCTCTATGTTTTATATATGGCGAAGATTATGCTGCAAGTTCAAATATTTATGAACGTATTAAAAATGCTATAAGTACTGGCATACTATCTATACCAGATATTGAGTTTGCTGAAACTAATGAATTAGGAAGAGTTAATAGAGTTGATCCTTTAGGAGTTACGTATCTAAGAATTAGAGGAATGTGGCATATTCAAAATCCAATGAAAACATTTTCTTCTATATATAACGAGAATCCAAATAATAGTTTTAATTTTATGGCAATTATTAATGATGAAAAATATCAATCTTTCGAAGACGACATCAGAAAAACATTTGAGAATGAAATAATAAAGAATAATAATTTCAATATGATAGATGTAAAAATTAAAGAACCCGATAATCCTTCAAATTTAAAAGGAGCGAAACTAATAACGTTTTCAACATAGGGAGGTAAATATGAAATTAATAAGTCTTTTTGCTGGTGCAGGTGGAATGGATTTAGGTTTTGGAAAAGCCGGTTTTAATGTAATATGGGCAAATGAATATGATAGTACAATATGGGAGACATATAAAAAAAATCATTCTGCTTTTTTAGATAAAAGAGACATTAGAGAAATTAAATCTTCAGAAATACCTGATTGTGACGGTATAATTGGCGGACCACCTTGTCAAAGCTGGAGCGAAGCGGGAGCACTAAGGGGTATAAATGATGATAGAGGAAAATTATTCTATGAATTTATAAGGATTTTAACTGATAAGCAGCCTAAGTTCTTCATTGCTGAAAATGTATCTGGTATGTTAGCTGATATCCATAAATCAGCTGTTGAAAATATTATAAGAATGTTTAATGAAGCTGGATATGATGTATCTATTAAACTTTTAAATGCAGTCGATTATGGAGTTGCACAGGATAGAAAAAGAGTTTTTTATATAGGATTTAGAAGGGATTTAAAAATAAAATTCGAATATCCTTTACCTATAGATAAAAAATTGGTTTTAAGAGATGTTATATGGGATTTGAAGGATAATGTTTTACCAGCATTACCAAAGAATAAAACTAATGGGGATAATTGTATTGTAGAAAACCATGAGTACATGATAGGAAATTTTTCTACCATATATATGTCACGAAATAGAGTTCGTTCATGGGATGAACCTTCGTATACAATACAAGCTGGGGGTAGGCATGCCCCAATTCATCCACAAGCCCCCAAAATGTTATTTGTAGAAAAGGACAAAAGAATATTTGTTTCAGGCAAGGAAGATCTATATAGAAGATTGAGTGTTAGAGAGTGTGCAAGAATACAGTCATTTCCTGATAATTTTGAGTTTTGCTACACTGACGTGGCTAATGGATATAAGATGATAGGCAATGCAGTCCCTGTTGAGTTAGCAAATTATGTTGCTAAAGCTGTTAAAGATTCTATAGGTGAAAAAAGAAATGATTATAGGGAACAAGCCTCTTAATAATTTTTTAGAGTGTTCAGATTAAATAATATAATGATACTGCAATATATGCAGTATTATTTTTTTATTTTAGTATAATATCTTCCAGTTGACAAAATAGGTTTATCTTGATAAACTCCATGTATAGGTTTACTATAATAAACCTTAATGAGGGGGTTTTATTCATGGATGAATTAAGACTTTTTGATGCTGAGTATAAATTTTTAGATATTATATGGGATCTCGAGCCGATTAATTCAACAGAGTTAACGAAAATATGTCTTGAAAAATTAGGTTGGAAGAAACCAACTACATATACAATGATAAGGAAATTATCCCAACGGGGTATATTGAAAAATGAAAATGCAACAGTTACAGCTTTAGTAAAGAGAGAACAGGTTCAGAAATATGAAAGTGAGGCTCTTCTAGAAAAAACTTTTGATGGTTCTTTACCTGCTTTTTTAACAACTTTCTTGGGTGAAAAGAAAATTTCTGCAAAAGAGGCAAAAGAGCTTAAAAAGATTATAGAGGAGGCAACAAAATGAGTGATTTATTTATATATGTATTGAATATGAGTATTATTGCAAGTTATGTTGGCTTAATTGTTATAGTTGTTCGCTTTGCTCTAAAGAAATTTCACATGCCTAATATTATACCCTATGTTCTTTGGGGTGTTGTATTATTTCGCTTGATTTGCCCTATTTCTTTTGAAAGTACTTTTAGTTTGATACCTGTAAATACAGATACTGTTCCTTATGATATTGTCTATTCGCAAAATCCATCTATAAGTACTGGTTCTAATATTGTAGATAATTCGATAAACCAATCAATTCAAGTTTTTTCAACTCCAGTTGATCAAACGATAAGTGTAAATCCATTAGGTGTATTTATGGAAATTGCAGCTACTATATGGGTGTTGGGAATTATCGGATTTATTATATATGGAGTTGTATCTTATAGTAGATTAAAGATTAGACTTTCCACTGCAATTCTCGTGGAAGAAAATATTTTTAAAACGGATCGAATTAAAACACCATTTGTTTTAGGCTTTATTAAACCAAAAATATATATTCCGATAAATCTAGCTGAAGAAGAACTAAATTATATTTTAAAGCATGAGCAAACACACATTAGGCGTCGGGATTATCTTGTCAAGCCTATAGCTTATTTAGCTCTTATTCTTCACTGGTTTAATCCCCTTATTTGGGTATCTTATTTTTTGATGGTAAAAGATATGGAAATGTCTTGTGATGAAAGTGTTATGAAAAATACAGATTCAGATATAAGAAGTAATTATTCGAAGTCCTTGCTTTCTTTATCAGTACAACAAAATAGATTGATAAGTCCACTTGCGTTTGGGGAAAGTAATGTAAAATCCCGAATTAAGAATGTGCTAAATTATAAAAAATCTGTATTCTGGATAATTATTATATCTGTTGTTGTAGTGTTGGTGATAGCTGCAGGTTTACTAGTTAATCCTAAGGATGATGGACCAGATTTATCATTATTAAATATTGATAATGCACTAAAATCAATTGCGACAAGTTCGAATGTTATTGTTGAGCTAGAGAATAACAGTCTATTAACTTTTAAACCTAATGCAGAATTTCTAACGAGTTTCAACCAAAATAAATGGAGAGAAAAAAAAGTTAACTCTCCTATTGAGAGCATTCCATCTATAACATTTTATATTAATGATGGATATTATCTTAATCTTTATTCCGATGAGGATATTGCAATGATATTTTTAGTTGATTCTAAAGAGAAATATAGGTATTATACTATTCCAGATGGCACCTATGAAGCAGTAGAGAGTTATGTATTACAAAATGGGGAGTTGTATGAAAAAGAAGATACTAAATTAGGAAAAGAAATTGAAGAATATTTAGATAAGATAATGTCATCTCCAAAGAGTTCATCAAATCCGGGGGATTATATAAATGCTCATCAGAATGAATACGAGAATATTATAAAATTAGGTGATGAGGCTTTAGAGTATCTTTTCTCAGAGTTTGAAGCAGGTAACAGTAATGGGTTGAGGGGACATATAATGATGCAATTATGCAAAGATATTTTAGGAGTTAGAAATAACGTAACGGATGAATCTCTATTACCACAAGAGTGGTATTTCCAGCTTTCAATATATGAGGAAACTATTTTACCGAACTTTGTTTATGATGGTAAAGATCTAATTGAAAAGTTAGTTTATAATACAGAAATTGAAAAAAGTATTAATCCTTATCAAGATGGATTTATTGTGGTAGCTCCTAAGATTCACGCCTATTATGAGGAAGGTAACAAGCTAAAGGTATTTGTAACTACTTATTACAGTACTTATAGTCTTTATGACAAGGTTCTGTCTGAGAACGGTGGTGGAGTGGTTCCTGCTGCAATCACTTATGTAAAGAATGAAAATGGTAACTACTCTTTAGAAGAATATGAGCAGGCGATGGACGGTTCCTATTTTTCCAAATCGATTAGGGATTATAGCACTATGCCTGTTTCAGGAGAAAAGATTGAAGAATTAGCGGATATAATATTAAATCACTATGGAAATTATGATGATCTCTTTATTTTACATAAAGAAAATCTCATAAAGCATTTAAAAGATAATAATCAATATGGAGTAAATCTTAAAAGATTTAATGGTGAAATAATTCCATTGACATGATATGGTACTAAACACTATTATGCATAAGGAAATATGAACAAAGTTCAGTATAAAAAAGGAGATAGAGTCATTGCGATCATATAGAAAAGAATTATGGTTTGATACAAAAACTAGAAGGGCATTTATAAATATTACACCTGAAATAGAAGAATGTTTAAGAGAAAGTGGAATTAAAGAGGGAATTCTATTATGTAATGCTATGCATATCACTTCAAGTGTTTTCATTAATGATGACGAATCAGGTTTACATAGGGATTTTGAACGATTTCTGGAGAAATTAGCACCAGAAAAGCCATATGACCAGTATGATCATAATGGATATGAAGATAATGCAGATGCCCATTTAAAACGAACAATTATGGGAAGAGAAGTTGTAGTGGCCGTAACTAATGCAAAAATAGACTTTGGTCCATGGGAGCAAGTATTTTATGGAGAGTTTGATGGAAAAAGAAGAAAAAGAGTTTTAGTCAAGATAATTGGTGAATAGATTAGAAAAATGTAGGTTTTTAATATGTATGTAAAATGGAATGAGAAAGCAAAAAACTTAACTCAATAGTTGATGAATTATTAAATAATGCTAGACGAGGTAAAAACAAACTAAAAAAAGATGATTACTGCATTTATTGCAGAGTCATCTTTTTTTTAAAATATTGCAGGAATTTAGGTATAAATGTCTAATAATGTAAAGGAATATATTAGGATAAATAGTTATTTATAGAATTATAGGGCAATTAAAGAAAATACTTACTAGTTAATCTTAGTTTTAAAAAAATTAAAAAGGAGTGTATTAAATGTTAAGTGTAGCTTTAATAGGAAGACTAGTTTTTGATGTTGAAGTAAAAGAAGTAGGTGAGAAAAAGGACAAAAAGGTAATGAATAATAGACTTGCAATTTCTATTGGTAAAGAAAAAACTACTTTTATAGATATAGAAGCTTGGGGAAATACAGCAGAAATTATTGAAAAGTACTATACAAAAGGTAATGAAATTCTTGTTGAAGGGCAATTGATAAATAAAACTAGGAAAAAGGATGAAGTAGAATATGAAACAGTAGCATTTCAAGCAGATAAAATTATTTTTACTTATGGAAACAAACGCAAGGAAGAATAGAAGAATATATATCAAAAGAATGAAGGGACGTTGAGAACGTTCCTTTTTTGGGTTTTCAATTGTTTTTGCTAATGAATTATTATTAACTTTTATAAAAAACGAATGATAAGTATTATATTGACAAAATGTATTTATAATAATAATATAAAATTAGTATATTAGTAAATTAGTAAATTAGTAAAACTATTATGGAGGGCAAAAAAATGAAAATACCAACTTCTTTAAAACACAAACCAGTCATTGTTTCAGAAAACTACGAAAATGTTGATGGCAGGTATGCATACAATTCAGACACGAAAGGTCTATCTCTTGGGTTAGCTCAGTGGAATGATCGAGGGAAGGTAGATATATCGGCCAAAGTTTGGAGATATACTGGAGAAAAGTGGTCTAGACAGTCTGAGGAATTGCCGCTTCATCGGGTATTAGATTTGGCAATTCTTATTTGTAGAGGAAAGCTTTATTTTCGAGAGGCTTATCAGTATGAGAAGCTATATGATATTGAAAATTCTATAATAGATAGAATAGGTTTACAGGGTGACGCCATGACTGTTGCCGTATGTACAGAAAATGAAAAAATTGATGAAGATATTAAATTGTTTAACCAAGCGCTTAGTAATGATGATGAGCTTATTGGGGAGCGTTTGAAAACTTTAACGGGAATATTAAGAGAAATGGGATACTAATTAATAGTCAGAAGTGTATTAAATTAAACAAGAAAGTTTAATAGATTATAAAAAGAGCCTACATTATTTTTAAAAATGTAGGTCAGATTGTTGACAAAGTCAAAAAAATCAGGCTGTTGAAAATGTTCTAGTTCAAGGCACGCTTAAATCGAGGAACAGAGCTTACTTAACGTAAGTGAGTACCGAAGATTTAAGCTGTAACGAAGAAATTGGGCATTTTCAACAGCCTAGCCTACATTATTTTAAAATGTAGGTTTTTATAGCTCTATTATTTACTTATTGCCATTTGTGAGATATTTTATATATAATAGCCTTGATAATAGAGTTGCATTGGGGAACAGGAGAGAAGTAAGGTAATGATAGGAGAGAAAAGCATGGAAGGGGAAATTTTGCAAGAAGTAATAAAACAGACACCATTTGGTTATGCTTATCACAAAATTCTTTTTGATAAACAGGGTAAAGCTATAGATTATATATTTATAGATGTTAATAATGCTTTTGAAAAAATAACTGGATTAGAAAGAAAAAAAATACTTGGAGAAAAAATATCAAAAGTATTGCCTAATATTCGAGATGATAGATTTGATTGGATAGAATTCTATGAGGAAATGATTATAAATGGTGAGCGACGGGAGTTCACACAATATTCAGAACCGCTAGGACGCTGGTATAAAGTAACTGCATTTTCATTAGAAAAAGGACATTTTATTACTTTGTTTCAGGATGTTTCGTATGAGATGAAACAGATAGAAATACTAGAAGAGCAAAAAAAGAACTTTTCTAAACTGTCTCAAGAATTGGAGCTAATTTTTAACAGTACACAGGACGCAATGTTTCTTGTTAGTGTTAAGAATGGGAAATTCAGATACATAAGAAATAATAAAGCACATCAAAGATTAACTGGTTTTGAATTGGTACAAATAAAAGACAAAACCCCTATTGAACTTGTAGGTCAAGAAATAGGGCGAATTGTGGAGAAGAATTATCAACGTTGTTTAGAAGTTGGAACAACCATTAATTACGAAGAAACTCTTGAACTTCCTGGAGGGGAAATAACATGGATGACAAGTCTTACTCCAGTATGTGAAAATGGGCATATAGAATACATGGTTGGGTCAAGCAAGGATATTACATTACAAAAGAGGGCAGAAGTTGAAAGGGAAAATTATCTAAAAAGATTGAAGGCTATGTATAATAGTCATTCAACAGTTATGCTATTAATTGAACCAACTTCAGGAAGAATCGTGGATGCTAATCCTGCAGCAATTTCGTTTTATGGTTATACAAAGGAAGAAATTCGTAATTTGTATACTAAAGATTTAAATATGTTGCCAAAAGAAGAAATTAAGGAAAGACGCTTGGAAGCTTTACGGAGGGAAAAGAATTATTTTCAGTTTCCACACCGATTAAAAAATGGAGAGATTAGACTTGTTGATGTTAATTCATGTCCAATAGATGTTAATGGTGAAGAAATACTGTTTTCAATTATTAATGATGTAAGTGACCGAGAAAAATATAAGGAGGAATTATTTCGTGAGAAAGAGTTCTTACGAATAACACTTAATTCTATAGGTGATGGAGTAATAACAACTGATCAGTTTAGAAGGATTACTTCCATGAATATTGTTGCAGAAGCTTTAACTGACTGGAAGGAAGAAGAGGTAAAAGGTAAACAATTTTCAAAAGTTCTAAAAATACAAAATGAAGATACAGGGATTGAGATTGAAGACCCTGTATCAAAGGTTTTGCACACAAATGAGATAATTACTCCTACTAATCATATAGTTTTAGTACATAAGAATGGAAAGAAAGTATCTATTTCCAAAACCGCAGCGCCGATAATGGATGAAAGGGGACAAACCTTTGGAGTTGTTGTTATTCTTCGTGATGTAACCAAGGAAAAGGAACAGCAAGAAAAAATTCTCTATTTAAGCTATCATGACTCTTTAACTGGTCTTTATAATAGAAGATTTATGGAAGAAGAATTGAGACGTTTAGATAATTCCCGTCAATTGCCGATGGCAATAGTTATGGGAGATGTTAATGGATTAAAAATTACTAATGATGTTTTTGGTCATGAAACAGGAGATAAACTACTACAAAAAGTCGCGGAAACTATAAAGGAAAATTGTCGTATAGAAGATATTGTTGCTCGTTGGGGTGGGGATGAGTTTTTAATACTTCTCCCAAACACATCAGAAGAAGTAGCAAAAGAGATTGTACATAGAATAAAAAATAATTGTTCAGCTAATAGCGAGAGTAATCTTAAGTTAAGTATTTCACTAGGATATGCTATTAAGACTAGAGTTGAAGAAAGTCTTCAAAAAATATTAAATGAAGCAGAAAAATGGATGTATCATAAGAAGCTACTTGATGGTAAAAGTTATAGAAATGCAATAATAAAAACCTTGATGTCTACACTTTATGAGAAAAGTACTGAGACCGAGGAACATGCTGAACGCTTGAAAACAAATTGCTATGCTGTAGGAAAAGAATTAAAACTTTCTGCAAAAGAGATAGACGAGCTAACCTTGTTAGCAATGTTGCATGATATAGGCAAAGTAGGAATTAAAGAGAGCATCTTAAAGAAACCGAGATCACTTACTCAAAATGAATGGGAGGAAATGAAAAAGCACCCTGAAATAGGCTTTCGAATAGTTCAAAATATTCCTGAACTATCCTCGGTTGCAGAATTAATCTTATATCATCATGAACGTTGGGATGGGAAAGGTTATCCTAAAGGATTGAGTGGTAATGCAATTCCTTTATTAAGTCGTATTCTTGCTGTATCTGATGCCTATGATGCAATGATAAGTGATAGAGTATATAAAAAGGCAATAAGTAAAGAAGCTGCGCTAGATGAACTAAAAAGAAATGCAGGAACACAATTTGATTCTGAGGTAGTTGATATATTTATAAACCTAAATATGTGATTGTAGTTAGAGGTAAATGGATATAGATAAAGAAGTTTAAGAAATGTAAGGTAATATGACTGAAAGTAATGTATGGATGGATATAAAGGAAATCTATTTTTCAAATATTAAAGAGATGATTGCTGCATTTATTGCAGTATCATCTCTTTTTTAAAGCAAAAATTTTGTATTATCTTGTTACTTTACTTGATAAAAGAAGAGTTAACTTTCAAATATTGCAGGAATTTAGATAAAAATGTCTAATAATGTAAAAGTAAGGTATTAGTATATATTGCTATATATAGAATTATAAGGTGTATAAAGAAAACATATTTATAGTAGGAATAGAGAAGGGACACTAAAAAACCCTTACACGTAACGTGAAAGGGGGTACCTTTTCGGGCACACAAATTACTTCGAACAATGAAGTTTTTCAACGTAGTTCGAAGTAATAATTAGGAAGTGAACCAGATGGATGAAATCTATATTATTTTGATATTGGTTGGCTTAATTCTTGGCATCTTAGAAATATACCTAGCAAGTCAAATAAATATTAAAAACTAAGGGAGAGTACTTTAAATGAAAAAAATATCAATAATTCTATTAACCATTGTACTACTTTTTACATCAATATCTTTTGTTTTTGCAGAGGATAAAGTATTTCCAGATATCAGTACTAGCCATTGGGCGTATGAAAACGTAGTTCAATTAGTAGATTTAGGCATCATTAATGGTTATGGTGACGGAACATTTAGACCAAATGAAACAATCCAAGTGGACCAATTTATCAAAATGACAGTTACAGTTTTAGGATATTTTCCTGATAAAAGTATTACTGGATATTGGGCGGACCCATACATTGAAAAAGCAAAAGAATTAAAACTAATTGCTCCAGACCAATTTAATAACTATCTTAGAGCTATTAAAAGAGAAGAAATGGCATACATTATCGTAAATGCTTATGCCAAAGATAATATATTGTCACAATCAAACCTTAAAACAGTAATTCAGCAAAGCCTTAATGATTATTCATTAATTAATGATAACTATAAAGATAAAGTCCTTACAGCTTATCAAGTAGGTCTAATTACAGGTAAAGGAAACAGTCTATTTGATCCAAGAGGATATACAACAAGAGCTGAAGCTAGTACCGTTATTATGCGACTATTATATCCAGATTTATTACAACCTTTTGATTTTGGCAGCCTTACTTCAACATATGTAACTGTAAATGAATATGACGCTAATCTAGGTTGGATAAAGGTAGATTATCCTTTCTATGCCCCGATTAACGACAAAGGTCAGCCAGTAAATGAAGTAATAACCTTGCATGATCAGATAAAAGTGATCGAAAAACAAGACTACGGTTGGTTTGATATAACCTTTAATCCATATGAGCAAACATTAAATACTAGATTCTATCCAGATATTGAAACTACTAAATTACCAACAATGGAAAAAGCACCGCATTTAGATATGGCTTTAGATATTGACACATTAGATTTTCAAGAAGATAGAAAACCTTATATGCTTGTTATTTGGAGGCACCCTGAACATTATTCAGATATGTCTACCTATTATAATTATATCGAGGATCGTTATGGTGATTTCTTGCAAATCTATGCAGAAGTTTTATTTGAAGATGAAGCAGATTATTTCTTAAATCTATTAAAGGATATGGTAAACAGTCTACATACTGGATATGCGATTAACAATGACTATGTGATAAATAACAGAAATGTTAAGTTATCTACTTATGATGGTGGAACAATCTTTGTTTCAGATAAGAAGTAAAAATATTAAAGTGAAAGGAGGGTGGAGATTATAAAAAAGTCATTTATTTTAACGCTAATTCTAATTCTATTACTTCAATCAAGTATCGTCTTTGCAATTACCTATGATGGTGGAAATACACTTGTTAAAGAAAGTGAATGGACACAATATAAGTCAGATGAATTTTTAGATTCTTCATTATCATACTATATTACTGTTAATAGTGGTAAATATTATTTCAACAAAGAATTATGGGAAGAATTATCTTTTGTTGTCTATGGAGATTATAGCTCAATCTATCCTAACGATTTTAAGCCTAGCACCTTAAATCCAACAGGTGAAGCATACTATACAACAGGTGAATATCGTTATCATGGATATAGTAGAAGTGGTAGTAAGGTTAATAATGCTTACTTTCCTGATGATGTCGTAGGTGATAATGACAACCTAGAAGCTAGAACATGGATGTATGAACCTTGGGTAGATACAAGTCCTGCTTATGATAATTTCGGCAAATATGTAGGAAAGTTAGGGATTTATAATTCTATAGCTTTGGAAATGAGTGAAGATTCATCATTAGTCGCTAAATGGATTAATAAAAGCACAGATTTTATTGATAGAGGAACAGTAACAGGAACTGACGTTGCTACTAATCTTGATTCAGTTCATTACAATAATATTGATTCAGCTCCTAGTGCTTATTCATCAGGACAAGGAACATTGTTTCATCAATCTAATTATACAAATAAAATCTACTATCAAACCTTTCCAGTTACTAAATATAACAAGGAATATACAGAAATAGAAGCTGACATTCCACAGATTTCCGTTGTAAATATAGCAGATAATGGCGATATTACTTTAAATGTTCAGGTTACTGGTGAGATATTTGATGATAGCTATATTGGTGATAGTATTAAAGAATCTATCTATTATACAAGAAAAGATATTAAAGAATGGAACTTTACCTTAACTAATAGTATTACAAGTGATGTATTAACAGTTAGAGGTACTAATAGAAATGCTAATAAGGAAGGCTACTATGATTTTTCATTAACCATTCCTAAAAGTAGATATGAAAGTTTTCTTGGTAGTGATGATAGCTTCAATGTAATATTTACAGCTAAGGCAACTGCTATATATTCAACTAATGAAACAGCTCAAGATATTGTAACTAAAACAAAGAAAGTAACTGGTGTTATTGAAGAGTTTATTGAAACATCAGATATTCCTGAACCGATAGAATTTGTTGTTAATGCTTCAAGAAAAATACTTGATGTTGATTTATTTCCTCTTTCTCTAACAGAAATAAATACTAATAGTGCAGTTGATCGTTATGTATTAGTTAATGGAGTAAGACTTTCTGAAGCTGAAGAAAATAGATTTCTACATGGTCAATATAAATTTCCAGAAATAATGGAGGATAGAGTTTATAGTTATTCAATCGTCTATATTGATACCGAAGGGGAATTATCTTATTTTAGTTCTAGTGTAGTAGTATATGATTCAGTACCACACGCAAAGGTTTTAGTTGACGGAGCCTTTAAAGAGAACAGAAAGATAACAGTTACAGCCGATAAATCAATAGTATCAGATTATCTTAATTCAAGGTCAAATGTAGTAATAAGTGAATTTACAATTATTTCAGCAGATGGAGAAGAAATATATTTTGGTACTAATAACAATGAATATAAAGAATTTTTAAGAAAATCAGAAGGTAATATTAATGTTCACGTAACAGTAGCTAACGAATACGGATCACGTACATATGATCATGAAGTCTATGTTTCACCAGACTATGAGCCAGATATTATAAGTATTGTTTGGAATAATGTATTAATAAGAAATGAAGCACTAGATATTTTAAGTGAAGGAGCTTCACTTGATGGTGACACAGTAACAGATATGACTTATCAGATATTTTATGATACAGACAATGACGAGGACCCAGAAACAGAGATCTATAGTGGTACTTGGGAAGGTAGTACAACTTATACACCTGATAAATTAGGTAACTATAAGATTGTATTTAAAGCTACAGAAAATTTTGGTGAAGAAACAATTCCTGAATATATTAATGAGGATGAAAAAAGATTTAAGGTAGTAGAAAGAGAATTTTTTGTCGATAACCTAATTCCAATGACTAAAGTATATACTGACATTGAATACAGTTTTCCTCAATTAGATGTAGCTTTTCTAATTGATGAAGGATTACCACAAGATGAAACAGACACATTAAGAAGTTCTTATGTAGATATTACTAATAACTTTCGTGCTAATTCAATGACTGCAAATGTTGATGTATGGGATTTAAAAACCTATGTATATGAGCAAACAGCTTATACAAATCTACATACTGGTACAAGCTATCCACCATCAACAACAGAATATGACGTTAGTGGTTATACAGGAACACTCATAAGAACAAGCGTAAACAATTACCCTTATACAGTAGACTATGGTAGTTATCAAACATTTTCGGATAGCAAAACTGCTTATGGATCAGCCTATGGATATGGTACAACTGTTTATTACAAGGGTGTTATTATAAGTCAAACATCAACAAGTACGCCATCAATATATTATAGTTCAGGTGGATATTCTGGTACACTTTATAAAACAGGAGCTTCTTTAGTAGGACAAACAATTACAACGAATGGGGATTATAGATATGTAAATAGTACATATTTAGGATCTTATAGTGGTACAGTTACGAGATATTGGACTGCATGGGTACCTAATTATGTAACCTATAACAATTTCTATGGTAATTATTCAGGAACAGTCTATAAAAATGTTAAGCAAGAATATATACCAACGTATCAAACAGAAAGCAACAAATATATTATTTATATAGCTGACGATTCATTAAATAATATAGATGATTATAATTATGTAAAAGATATAGCAAAAGATTCCAAAGTTATATTTATTGGTAGTTCTTCTTTAGAAAGTCAATTTATATCAGATTATTTTGTTGCTTATTCTAGCAATACTACAAACTTAATTAATGAAATTGTTGGAATTATAAAAGGTGAAAATCCAGTCTATCAGGGCTTAACTGTTTTATTAGGTGAAGGCTTTAATGTTAGTCATTCAGATATTGACTATGAAGGTGACCCGATTATCACAGATGGTTTTCAATATGTTCATAATCCATATTTCTTTGATAACTCATTAGGGCAAGAAAGCGACACCTTAACATCTTATTTGGAAACAGGATATACTTCTTTAGTTAAATCATCTTTTTCTAAGCCTGGTCTTTATACAATATATCGAAGGGTAAAAGATGAACCGATTGGATATGAAGCTTTAGGCGATTATTCTAATATTGCAGAGCTTGAAGTGGTAGCTCATAGAAAGCCGATTGCTGATGTGTATATGGATTGGGATTTTGACGGAGATTCTGGAACATATAATATTGAATGGATTGACTTATCCTATGATCCAGACTTTCAATATAGCAGAGTTGATAAAGGGATTGTTAATCGTAGTATTAAATATAAATCTAGTACAGGAGATTGGGTATATGGTATTCCTGATAGTTTAGAGCCAGATAGTTATACCTTAGAATACGCTGTAATGGATTGTTATAATGTATGGTCTGACATAAAGACTATTGAATTTACATTAGATAATATCCCTGATATTCAATTAATCGATGCGAAACTAACAACAGAAAATCCTGAATACTCTATTACTAGTGTTCCTAAAGGAGCAAATTTACGCTTATATGATGTATTAACAAGATATCCGTATGAACATTACTTAAATGTTGCTATATATCAAGAAGGAACAAGATTATCAGAAATACTAACGATATCTTTTGATGGAGATAATATAGAAGTACAAATAGATAATGATGTTTACTGGTCAGATATTATTGTACCAATGGACTTACCTAAAGGAGATTATTATGTAAAAATAGAAGCTGTTGGCGATCATGGGGATACTGCTTATCTTGATTTACCTTTTTCAGTTATTGATATAGATGTTACAGGGTATGTTAATCATACTGAACAATGGGATCTAAATAGGATTAAATATAACCAAGCAATTACAGGAACAAACGATCAGCCTAGAACATACGCTATCTTTTTCCCTGGAGAGAAATTCGTGTTAAATGCTGATACATTAGGGAATCCTGATAGTGTATTTGTAGAAATTCTTGATACGGAGTTTTCAACTTACCTAGTTAATGAAGGTGATGATGTTTGGATAGGATCTTTATGGCATGAGGATATGATGAACTGGACAACACAAGATTTAGTTTTTCGCTTTACTGCCTTTCAAGACAGTAAACCAGTTAAATACTATGATGTGTCTGTTAAAGTAATAGATGATGAATATTGGCGGCAACATAGATTATTTTAAAACAATAGAAAAATACAGATATAGCTTTACTTAAAATGTCATATTTAGCAACAATGTTGACAATTAAAAGATGAACATCTAGATATAAAAACTGGGATAAAATTCTGAGTTACTACCCATTTTTATCCCAAGCTAAAAGAATATATTAAATTTATCCAGATATGATAAGACTCCCACAAAATTCTTTACAGTACTCTTTCTAAAAAAAGCATTCTAGTTACCAGCCTCTACTAGAGCCGCCGCCGCCACCGCTTCCGCCACCACCACGGAAACCACCGCCGCCTCTACTACCGCCGCCGCCTCTACCACCGCGTAGCAAAGCTATCATAAATAATGTCCGAGTTATTCGTCCACCAAACAATGTCCAATCGACAATTAATAATAATACAACAAAAATACCAATAATGATTTTTGCAAGTGGGCTAAGACTGTCAACTTGTTCATCTGAAGTTACTTGTGGATATGGTTGTTCTAATGTACTCATATCTAAAGAGTATTCTGCAGCTACCTCTTGTAAAACAGCCAAATAACCATTCTTGATTCCTTCATCATAGTTCTCAACTTTAAAATATGGCAACATATATTCATCTTGTATTCGACCTGTTTTTCCATCTGGTAAAGGTCCTTCTAATCCATAACCTACTTCAATACGGCTTTTTCTGTCGTTTACTGCGAGAAGTAATAAGACACCATTATCAGCTTTTTCGTCACCAATGCCCCAAGAACGAAGTATATTTAATGAATAATCCTCCAAAACATTATCATCAAGGCTATCAATAGTAACAACAACAATCTGCGCACCAGTCTTTTGTTGAAGTCCAACACTATTTTGCATAATTAGTTGTTCCGTGGGCTCACTTAATACACCTGCAAAATCATTAACATAAAACTCATTTGTTGGTGTGGGAACATCTATTGCATATATTGGAGATGCCAGAATAGTTAAAAGAATTAATATAATTGTAAGAAATTTGAATCTACTCATACTAAAAAACTCCTATAATTAATATTAATAACGGCGACGTTCAAGGTCGCCGTTATGTTTTTTTTAGAACGAAACTTCAGGTACTTCATCGGCATTATCTGATGCCTCAAAATATTCCAATTCATCGAAACCAAATAGATTAGCATAAATAGAGGTAGGAAAACTCTTTATTTTAGTATTATAAGTTCTTACAGCCTCATTATAATCTAATCGACTAACAGCAATACGATTTTCAGTACCAGCTAATTCATCGGATAATTGTCTGAAGTTAGCATCAGATTTAATTTCTGGATAATTCTCAACGACTACAAGCAATCCGTTCAACGCGCCACTTAATTCTGCATTTGCATCAGCTTTTTCACCAACTGAATCTGCTCCAGCTAATTTGGCGCGAGCTTCAGTAACACTATCAACAATGTTTTGTTCTTGTTCTGTAAAGCCTTTAACTGTATTAACTAAATTAGGTATCAAGTCAGCTCGTCTTTGCAATTGTGTATCAATATTCTGAAATGATGTTACAGCATTTTCTTTTAATGCTACAAGTTCATTATATGAGCCAATGACATTAGATGCTAATAATACTACTAATAAAACCAATACAATTAATATTATTGTTTTACGCTTCATTATATTACCTCCAAACTTTCTTTCTTTATTATATTATACTTGTTAACTAGATTTTAACAAGAACCTCATTAATAAGATGATTTTTGCTGTTTTAAATATTATATCTGCTAAAGCATATTATCTTAAAATAACCTATCTGCAAGAATTCGCGCCAATTTGTCAACATTCATCTTTCTTATTCCTATTAACGGTAGTTGACTCAAGATACTAGTACCATGATTGGATAAAATAACGAATCCGATTCCTTTATCACGGTTAAACATCATAAAACTGCTAGAACCGTATGTCCCTCCATTGTGCCAGTAAGATGTTGAACCATCCTTCTCCTTATAGAACATCCAAGCGTAACCGATTCCAATCCCCTTACTTGGGAAAATAGCATAGTGCTCTTTACGGCATTCTGCAAGTGCGGAACTCAGAGAATGATCGGAATTACTTAAATGAGCTTCAATATAATTCATCATATCTGAGATAGTTGAACGAACCGCTCCTGCCCCTGCCGTTGTATCAAGAAAGTCCCAATGTGGTACAGGTTTGTTTTTTGAATTATAGACAGGAACCAAGAGACTCGATTCTAATCCTATACCAGTATTAGTCATTCCTAAAGGTTTAAAAACCCGATCGTACAATGCATCATTATAACTTTCTCCTAATTGTTTAGAAAGAAGCCATCCAAGCAATCCAAAGCCATAATTGGAATATCGGTGTCTATTTTTCGTCTTCGGTTTCTCTGACAAAACAGCTTCAATTATATGATTTTCATTATAATTAGCATAAGGATTTAATTTATCTGTTATTGTTGATTTAAAATTTTCTGGAACAGGTGACAGACCTGATGTATGTGTAACAAGTTGTAGCATTGAGGTTTGTTGAGCAAATGGGCTAGAAGATAATTCGGGAACATATTTTGATAAAGAATCAGTTTTGTCCCATTTCCCTTCCCCTTCTCCAATCGCTAGTAGTAGTCCAGTTAAGGTTTTTGTAATGGAACCAATCTCGTAGATTAAATTAGAAGTATCAGTACTACTAGCTGAGTTCTCTGTCCATATCATTCTTTCATTAAGAGTAGTCAAACCTATTGTCAATTGATGATTTGGGGTATTAATTAAGGACTGAATATGTCTCTGTGACATTAAGAGTTCAAGCTTATTTTTAATCATTTTCACCCCTTTGCCTATATTATATATTATTATTTTTTACGAAAAGAAGAATGATAGGTTTCATTTCTTTTACCTGAATTTAAAAAAATATAACCCCTTCAGTTAATGTTATATTTAAAATACCTACTACTTTAGTACATAAACCAGTTATTCGAAAATGATAAGACCCCCACATAAGTGGAGGTCTTATTATAATAGAAACAGCTACAGGATATTGTCCATGACCATTTTTTTTGTTTACTGCAAATCCATTGTTACTGGAATGGTAATCGGCTGACCCATTTGTAGCATGTCAGGAGATAGACCAGGATTAAGTTGTATGATATCCTGTTCGGATATTTTATATAACTTAGCAAGACTTTGGATAGAATCTCCACTTTTTATCTTATAGCTCATTTTCTCAATACGCCTATTGCCGAGCCATGCTACATTTTTTAGATAATCATCAAGTTCAACTTGTGTATCATATGAAATAACATCCGTACCTCCAGCAATATAACCATGCATAAATGGAGGCTTTGCCATTCCAGTTGACGGATTAACACTGTCGATATATGTTTTTACTTCAGTAGGTATTTCGTCTTTATTAATGAGTAGCATAGGGGCATGTTTGCCTGTATGGGCAAGTATTGAGCTGCACACTCCGTGCTGCCAGTTTTCCTTGCTACAAAATGTCAGGGAATAGCCTTGTTTTTGATAGCTGCCCCAGCCGAACATGGTTGCCGAATCATAAAATTTAATGAAATTGACACTGGTTTCATAGACACTGTTACCCTGAATCCACTGTACATTAATGGCGTTATTTATACCTTTTATTTCTTTTACAATATCAAAAGTAATTGAATTTTTGCTTCCCAAAACATAAACATTTGTTATATTGTTTTGTTCGATTAAATCCACTGTTTTTGAAGGTATTCCATTTTTATTTGTATAGATGATGGGGGTTGCCATATGTGCAGCCCAGTAACAAGCTAACATGGACTCTTCAAAGGCATCGATAGAGGCAATCATAATTTCCATTGGCTTGTTCAGAAAATTGTAGATTTCGATTGCATTTTCGATAGGGTCGCTTGACTGCATATTATAAGTATTTAGGTTCAAAGCTTTAACACTTTGTTCAATAGAATCCGTTAAATCTCCTACTAGGATTACCTTATCCCGTGGAGATAACCGTTTTAATTCCATTTCAACTCTTTTGTCCAGTTTTTGTCTATCTGTTAGCAGGATGGGAGCATTATTGGGAAAGTGTATAAGGGCTGCCGCTGGTATGGCAAATCTAAAATCATCCTTATTAGCAAGTATTACTGAATTGGGTCTGTTTCCAGGTTTTGTTGCATGGTAGATAAATTGGGACAGAGTTATGGAATAGTCAACAGGGTCATTAGTTGCTTCAACTCTTGTAGTGTAAGTAGTCTGGTTTATCAAAGTCAACACCTCTTTTTTTTAATATTGAATTTATAGGAATATTCATATTTATTATTTTCCAAATTTCTAAAGGTATACTGGTTTTAATTCTATAGGTATTTTAATACACAACTCTACAAATAATAATTGTGTATTGCATATAAAGTACGAGGCTTGGCATAAAAAACCAAGTTAGAAGAGAGGTGATAACATTGACGTGGTACGAATTTTTATATGGTACTAAAGAAATGCCCTTTTGGGCTTTATCATTAAGGGCTTTTATTCTATATGCGTTCCTGATATTCGCAACACGTTTTATGAGGCAGAGGCAAATTGCTATTCTTGCAGGTCATAATTATCTTGTGGCTGCAGGAATCGTAAGTCTTGCAGCAGTGAGGATGGTAAACCCTAACACATCTCTTGTATCAGGAATAGTTATAATTCTTTTATATGCAGTTGCAAACATTGTTATATCTTTCCTGGATGTAAAAATGCCACGACAGATTGACCGTAACGCTACAATTCTGGTTGAAAACGGTAAGCTTATGAAGAAGAATATGAACGATGCAAGGATTACTATAGACAATCTGTTGGGGCAGTTAAGACTTAAGAATATATATAGCTTGTCGGATGTATCGCTTGCACTGGTAGAGCCTACTGGGAAAATTAATGTGGTTAAAAAGCAGTCTTCAATTCCAGTTACAAGAAAGCAGATGAAGCTTCCTCTAAAAAATTCGAATCTGCCTACGATTTTAGTATATGACGGGAAAATTCAGGAGGATAATCTGAAAATGATTGGTCATGACATAAAATGGCTGAATAACAAAATAAAAGAAAAGGGATTTGCACAGCCTAAAGATATATTTCTTGCCATGCTTGAAGGGGATGGAACACTTCATGTCAGTGTATAAGAGGGGGTGGTAGATTGGAAGGGATATGGAATTCGGTTGAGGAGTTAAGTTCTTTGGGTTTTGCTGCAAGAACACTGATTGTAGGAATAATGCTTTTTATTGCAGGAAGATTCCTTCCGCATCGTTCTGGTGGTCAGTATGCTGGATTTGACTTTACATTTTTCTGGATGATGGGGGGACTTATTGTTTCGCCGCTTTTTGATTCGAAAATTAATTTTACGAATACAATTATTGTGGTTGTAACAATTTTTATAACGCATTACATTATTTCATACATATCTATTAAATCACGGATTTTTGAAAGAGTAGTATATGGAAAGTCCGAAACATTAATATCTAAGGGTCAGATACAAAGGAGAAATATGCTAAAGTCATTACTCCCAATTGAAATGCTTTTAGCACAAATGAGGGAAATGGATGTATCTAATATAGCAGAGGTTGATACCGCTATCCTTGAAACAGGCGGCAGAGTGAGTGTACTTAAAAAAGGAGAGTTTACACCAGTCACGCCGCCAAATCTTGATATTCCTGTAATCGAAATGGGACTTCCTGTAGTCCTCGTGAATGATGGTAAAATAATTTATAAAAATTTAATATATTTAGGATATGACCAAAAGTGGTTAAAGGATGAGCTTCTTAAATATGGTGTAATTGATATAAAAAGTGTTTATCTTGCTACAGTAGACGGGGCAGGGGAAATATATTATTCAATGATCTAATGAAATGGAGGAAGTTTTATGCTAACAGAAAAGGAAATAATAAATAATGCTTTAAAGGAAATGCTCTATATGGAAGAACTGACAGCCCAAAAGTATGGTGAGATGGTACAGCAGATAACAAAGATAGAGCTTCAAAACCTATTAAAAGGTATGGAAATGGTGGCACGGAATAACTATAAATCTCTGACACAAAAAATGAATGAAAACAAAATAAGCTAAAAGAAAGAGGTGGGAGCATGAATGATATAAATAGGCTGAATGATATACTTCATACTGAGATGAAAAACCAATCCATGTATAATAAATATATGATGGAGATACAGAACCCAGAATTAAGACAGATGCTGACGCAGATGAGGGATGCTAAAATGCAGCAAATAACGCAACTTCAGCAGGAGATTAAAAATATAATGATAGGAAATTAAGAAAAAAACAATCAATAATGTGTATTAATTTGCTAAAAATAATGAAATATGGTAAATTATATCTATAATATTTAACACGCTAAAGGCTAACTCATTCGAAAGATAGGAGCGAAAAAACACAGATATAAAGCAGGCACTTTCTTACCATATCTGGATAAAAATCGATATCGATAAAATATAAAAATTAATATTTTAGAAATGCACATTGGTTGAACAAATCAATGTGCATTTCTACATATAACAAATATATTATAGTGAATTTAAATAAGCTATTACCTCAGTGCTATTACCTCGAAATGAGATTTTCTTCGATTTATTACTTATCTGATAAAGATACATTGGATCATAGTATTCTTGAAGTAGGATTTCTATCCAATTAGCGTGCGACTTAATATCCCCTGTTAGCAATTGTTCTTTAAATGCATAGTCAATTGAACTTAAAATACGCTTATGACATTCTCCGCCAAGGCGTTTTTGCATTTTATTTATACTATTGTTAATATATTTGAACCATTCAAGCAAACCATGTTCCGTTCCAAATTCCTCAATATACTCAGCTTGAGCCTCGACTACATATTCAGTCACCGTATTTTGAACGCGTTCCTCAAAAGATACATCTAAAATAACTAATGAACCGTTATTAAAAAATTCTACTAATAATTGTGGAATAAAACATCTACCAACATGACGACCTTCATCTTCAAGAAGCATATATTTATGTCCTTTATGCTTGTGTTGTACAAGAGCATAGGCAAGATTGTTTTCAAAATTAATTTGAGTAGGCTGTGGTTTAATATGTTGTCCGAATGATGAACCACGATGGTGCGCAATATTTTCAAGATCGATAGAGTTGTCAAATGCTTTAAGAAATATTGTTTTACCTGAACCCGTATAACCACCAAGTATAACTGGTTTACTTATTTGTTCAGCTGGTTCGAGAGTATTTAAAAGATAGTTTCGAAACGCTTTGTATCCACCTTCAAGTCTAGGAATATAATTTCCAGTTGTTTCAGTAATCCACTGCTGGGTTATACTAGAGCGTGAACCACCTCTGAAGCAATAAATTATACTATCGGGGTGTTTTTCAAAGTATGAAACCCACGCATTAATCCGAGCTTCTCGGATATCACCAGAAACTAATTCATGTCCAAGCTTGATAGCAGCTTCGCTGCCTTTTTCTTTATAACAAATTCCAATTAAATGTCTTTCTTTATCGTCCATAAGTGGCAAATTGACAGAATTAAAAAAAGCCCCCTTGTTATATTCTATTGGGGCTCGCACATCAATAAGTGGTATTTCCTCAATAACAATTCGATTATATTCATTAGTTGTAATATTGCTCATATTTGTCACTTCCATTAAATTACTTCAATTAATTTGTCACTACGTTCATAAGTATATCCAATAGATTTTAGTGACAAGTCTTCTTTAGAGGTTATTTTCAAAAACTCTAGTACACTTTCCTTTTTAACAATTGCAAGTAATCCACCAGAGGTTTGGGCATCACATAAAATTATTTTTTGTTCTTCTGTCATTTCCCTGATTTTGTGACCGTAGCTTTTAAAGTTATTATATGTTCCACCAGGAACACAACCCATAGCAAGATATTTTTTAGTATTTGGTAATATTGGCACTTGATTATATTTAATAGTAGCTGAAATATTACTTCCTTCGCAGATTTCACTCAAATGTCCAAGTAGTCCAAAGCCCGTAACATCAGTTAAAGCGGTAACACCTTCTAAAACGGAAATCTTGGTACCAATAGTGTTAAGTGTACACATTGTATCAATAGCAATATCAATGTGGCCAGGTTCAATTTTTTTTCTTTTTTGAGCAGTTGTAATGACACCAATGCCAAGTGGTTTAGTTAAGAAAATTTCACATTCAGGTGTGGCTTTATTATTTTGTTTAATACGTGAATTTTCAACAAGTCCTGTAACTGCAAGTCCAAAGATTGGCTCAGGAGATTCAATAGAGTGTCCGCCAGCAAGAGGAATATCAGCATCGTCACACACAGATTGTGCACCCGCGATAACTTGACTAGCAATATCTGGACTAATAAGAGTAATTGGCCAACCTAATATTGAAATAGCCATAAGTGGTTTTCCACCCATTGCATAGATGTCACTAAGTGCATTCGTAGCTGCTATTTTTCCAAATAAAAATGGGTCATCAACAATAGGCATAAAGAAATCGGTAGTACTTAGGACAGATGTTCCGTTCCCCAAATCATAAGCAGCTGCATCATCTTTACTGCTATTACCAACAATTAGATTTGGATATTTAGTAGTATCATAAGATGTATTTAATATTGAATCTAAAATTTCTGGAGAGATTTTACAGCCACAACCAGCACCATGGCTATATTCTGTTAATTTAATATTTTCCATAATAAACATCCTTCTACTTATATATAGTAATTCTTGTATATATTATAGTATAAACCAATACATAAAACATATATAGATATTGTAAGTAGATAATAATTATTTATTCGAATTATTAGGTAATCGTTGACATATATATTTATTAGGTTTATATTATAATTAAGTTTATAACATAAACTGAATGGAGGTTAAAAATGAGTGATATTAATAATAAGGAAGAGATGCTTAAAGATCTGCAATTCATTAAAGAGGCTGTCCGAAAAAACAGTAATATTTTAAAATATATTTCTGTTTCTGAAGGGATAAAAAACGTTGCACTATTAACAGGTTTATTCATTATAGTTTTAAGCGTAGTACTTCTGTGGATAATAGGCGACTATGGTAGTTATCAAGAATTACCTGATACAGTGAAGTCTTTAGTATACACAATATTAATTTTATTTGTAGTAATTATAGCATGGTTTAAAATAAAGAGTTTTCTAAAAATAGCAAGAAAATATAGAGAAGACATGACTATATTAATGTTGCTAAAAGAAGTATATACAAAAACATTGTTAATGATAATGATTCCGTTTTTAATCTCAATCATAGTTTTTTGTGTATATTTGCCGATTAATAATCTTTCACATTTGATTGTATCGATATTAGCTATATTAATATCTCTTTTAATGACGTCATTTATTATAACTTTAAATCTTAAGGATTTTATGTTATTTTCTGAATGGTTATTACTAAGCGGGCTTTTATCACTTTTTATTTCTGATAGTATACACCCTCTAATTATTTTAATTTTCACCTTTGGTTTTGCAATGCTTATACTCTATTTATCAGCTTTGGTGGCCATTTCTAGAGAGAAGAGTGGTTGAATTGACAGAAAAAAATGAAATGGATATTAATATAAATATAAATAAATTTATACATGAGAGAGCAAGGCTATTGATTTTAACACATTTAGCAACTAAAGAGGATGGAGAAGTAGTTTTTAATGAATTAAAAGAAGCATTAGAAATGACAGCTGGAAATCTATCGGTACAACTTCGTAATCTTGAAGAAATAGGATACATTAAAATAAATAAAACAATTGAAAATAGGAAAACTGTAACTAGAGTTTCATTAACGTCAAAAGGGTATGAAGAATTTATGTTATATCTTGATAATATGGAAAGAATAATTCGATTAATAAAGGAGTGATAAGTGGACTTCTATTAAAGATGTGTGAAAATATTAGAATGAGAAAGAATGAAATATATATTTTTAGATATTAATTTGATTATTAGGAGGTAACGAAGAATGTTTAAAGTTAGTGATTTAGTATTCAGGTATCCTGGAAATAAGGAGGATACGATAAAGGGTATTTCTTTTGAATTTGATAAGGGTGAAATTTTTGGATTTCTTGGACCTTCAGGAATGGGGAAATCAACGACGCAAAAATTATTAATAAGAATTTTAAAAAATTATAGTGGTGAAATCTTATATAAAGGTAAAAATCTTAAGGAATATGATAAAACTATTTTTAATGACATAGGTGTTGGATTTGAAATGCCTGTCCTATTTTCTAAGCTTACTGCAATGGAAAATTTAAAGTTTTATCGAGATTTATACCCAAATGGCGCTAAAATCAGACCGATATTAGAGCGTCTTGGACTATGGGAAGATAGAAACAAGAGGGTAGCATCATTTTCAAAAGGAATGAAAACCCGTTTAAACTTTGCTAGAGCATTAATTAATGATCCGAAAATATTATTTTTGGATGAACCGACAAGTGGACTCGATCCTGCCAATGCTCGAATTGTTAAAGATATGATATCTGAATTTCGTCATAATGGTGGTACTGTGTTCTTAACTACACATATGATGCATGATGTTGATGAGCTTTGTGATCGTGTTGCATTTATTGCGGAGGGAGAAATAAGGGAAATTAGCACACCTAAAGATTTAAAACTTAGTTATGGGAAACGTGAAATTAAAATAGAGTATAAGGATAATGAAAAAATCTCGAAAGAAGTTTTTGACATGGAAACACTTAAAGGTAATGATAACTTTTTTAATATTTTAAAAAATAAGGAATTAATTACTATTCATAGTGGAGAGACAACTCTTGATGAGATATTTATCAAAGTAACAGGGGTGAAAACAAATGAATAGATTTGTGACACTTCTAAAAGGTGATGAAACCCGTATGCTTAGATATGGTATCACCTATGCAAGTCTTATTACAGCAATTCTCTGGATAGTGCTTATTCAATTGTTAAATGTAAATGAAATAGACAAATTTTTCCCACTGTTTATATTTATAGATGCTACAATGATGTCCTTTCTGTTAGTTGGAGTAGCTATGATGTTTGAAAAACAGGAAAGTGCTTTAAAGACTATGCTAGTAACTCCAATAAGTAAACACTATTATTTAGCTTCCAAAATAGCAACAACAGTAATTTCAAGCTTAATAACACTATTATTACTTGGAGCATATGGTGTAATCTTTAAAAATCTCTCAATAAATTATTTGGGTATTATAGGTGCTGTAATATTGGCAACATTCGTATATACCTGTATTGGTATTCTTTTTACTTATAAATCAAAGGATTTCACAATACTATTAATGTGGTTGATGGCATTCTTTTTTGCATTATCCATTCCTACGATTCTTCAGATGTTTGGAATAATTACTGCTGACTGGTTTACGTATGTACAATATATCAATCCAACTCAATCAATACTTACCGTGCTTAATGCGACAGTGATAAGTGTTGATAGAACTGATTTAGTAATTAGCTTAAGTTATTTAATAGTATTATCAGGGGTCCTTTACTATCTTGCTGCAAAATATTTCGACAAATACAGTATGAAAGAGCTTGGGGGTGAGTGAAAATGGCGAGAGAGTATATTATTTATGAGTTAAAAAAGTGGTTGCGTGATCCAATGATGGTCTTTTTAATAACGTATCTTTTAATAATAGCTTTGGTCATACGCTTTAGTGTTCCCTATATTGAGGAGAAGTTTAATTTTTCTCTTGTTGCATACTATCATATAATTATAGCTGGAACAATGTTATTAACAGCTGTTGTGGTTGGGGCAATCATTGGCTTTTCGATATTAGATGATAGAGACGATAAAGTTCTATATGCTGTTGATGTTTCCCCTGTTAGCTTTAATACATTTATGGGTTTTAGATTTGTTCTGTCTTTTGTAGTTACATTTATAAGTTGTATACTTGCAATTTTGATTATTAATTTAGGAGATATTCCGTTATATGCTCTTCTTCTAGTTACTATATCAATATCACTATTTAGCTCTGTTTCTGCAATGTTCATTAATTTTTTTGCAACAAACAAAGTAGAAGGATTTGCAATGATGAAGGCAGGTGCAATAATAATTGTTTTTCCAATTGTAGCAATGTTCTTTACTGACTTTAAGGAATTCTTCTTTGGATTTGAGCCGAACTTCTGGGCAGTAAAGGCTTTAAGTGTTGCAATGCTTCCAAATGTCGACTTTAATCTTGGGTTTTGGGGTTATTACTTAGTGGGAGTAATTTATGTAATAGTTTTAAACATAGTAGTCTTTAAAATATTTAAAAAACGAATTATTATTTAGACAAGACTTGTAAAAATAAATCTCAAAAAAAGTTATTTACTCTCGGTTAATTAATGTATTTATCTTAAATTGAGAGGTGGTGATTTATTTGCAATGGTATTGGTGGGTTCTTATAGGTATAGCTGTAGTAGCAATTGGATATATAAAAATTAAAGTATTTAAAAGCTGGATGAGTAAAAGATCTGCAAAAGATGAAGATATGTAGAAAAAATATAAAAAAGTACTATTCGCACAAAGAGCATATTTTAGTTCTTGTGCGATTTTTTTAATAAAATTGTCATTAATTTTCACATAAATTAGTTGTTTTAGTGCGGTATAATTGTTTAGACATAAACATTAGTTAAATTATATGAGGTGAAGCATGAGTATAATATCTGAAATAGAAAATCATAAGAATATTTTTTTACTTGTTAATGGTGAAGTAGCCTTTGAACGTATTATTAATAGAATAAAAGAGGCTAAAGAATCTATTTATATTAATATGTTTATTTGGCGTGATGATAGAATTGGGAATCAACTTTCTTCCGAATTGTTAAAAGCTGCAAACAGAGGTGTGAAAATTCATATTTCTAAGGATAAGTTAGGAGCTATATTTGAAAAAGCAGAAGAAAATAAACAAAGTTTCTTTCATAAGGAATTTGATTTTGGAATACTTATAAAATCATTTATTTGTGATAAATTTTATCCTATGAAAGGTAAGGCGAAAAGAAGAAAACAAGATAATAACAAGATGGTAGATGCTTTATTAAATCACCCTTATATTACAGTTGATAGAAATGAATTTAAAGGAGATCATTCAAAATATTATATATTTGATGAAAAAATTTTGATTATAGGTGGAATAAACATTGAGGATAAAGAGCTTTATAGCGATGTTGAAGGCAAAAAATATTATGATTATATGGTTGAATTAGATAATGAATCATTTGTTGAGATATTTAAACGAAATATTGAAATCGGAGAAGATTTTATGGAAGAGAATCTAGTCGATTTTATCTTTAATGTAAAAAGAAATGAACAGATAGTCTATGAGGCTAAAGAAAAAATTTTAAAAGTAATATCTCATGCTAAAAGTTCGTTAGATATTGTAATGGCTTATATAGGAGATAGGGATATAACAGATAAAATTATTGAACTAGCTAATAAAGGTATCTCTGTTAACATGATATTACCAGATAAATCAAATTTGCAGGAAGACTTAAATAAAAAGGTTTTAAAACAGATTATGGTAAGAACAAACAACAAAGTAAATGTTTATCTAAGTCGGAATATGATTCATGCTAAACTTATTAGAGTAGATGGTTATCTTTTTACCTTAGGTTCAATTAATTTAAACAAACAGGCGATGGAAAATTTATTAGAATTAAATATATTAATAAATAGTAATGATCAAGGACTAATCAATACATTAGATGGTAGTATATATAAAATCATTACTGATTCTAAGAGAATTAATGATTCATCTGAAATAAAATATAATCCATTTAAGGCCTTCTTAGAAAAAATCGCTTGTTAATTACTAGAAAAATTATAACCCTTTAAAATATTTATTAGGTCTCTGAGGATTGATGCAGCCGCAGATTCTTGGTTAGATGCACCACCTATAATAGTTAGGTCTCCAAGAGTATCAGAAGTGTATTTTACAGCTTTATTTTTACCATCAACATTATATAGGCTATGATTTGAATCGATTTTTTTTAAATCTACCGACATTACTATTTTGTTATTTACTAAAGTAGTTTTTCCAACAAGCTTATATTTCTTATTTTCCATTTTAGCCTGTTTAATATCTTCAAGAGTGATATCAGTGATACCACTTACAGAAATATCATTCAGGGATTTTTTTTGTTTAAATAGAATATTTGTTAGAATAAGTAGTTTAGATGCTGTATCCCATCCCAGAACGTCTAACGAAGGATCAGTTTCTGCTATTCCTAAATCCTGTGCTAATATTAGCGCTTCTTGATAAGTATAATTATTATTTTCCATTTCAGATAAAATAAAGTTAGTTGTGCCGTTTAAAATACCTTCAATTGATAGAATTTGGGAACCTGCCATATCAAAAAGTCCTGCATTGATTGCAGGGAGCGCTCCACCAGTTGTACAACCAACAGCTAATTGTACATTATTTTTTATAGCTAAAGTGTTTAGCTCGTCATAGGCTAGAAAAATAGGTCCTTTATTACCTGTGATTACATGAATACCGTTTTCTAATGCTTTTCGGATGTGCGTCATACCTGGTTTACCGGTTTCTTTATTAGTAGGTGTTAATTCAATCAAAACATCAATGTCTTTATTCATTAAGATTGTATGAAAACTAAACTCGGAGCTTCCACCATGAGGATAATATATAATATCTCTTTCTTTTTTAGAAAACTCAATCACGTCATAACAATCTATACCATTAGAATTATAAATACCACCTTTTGAATTAAGAATATAATTAATTTGTATGTTACAGCCTAACTCCATTAGTTCTTTTTTTTTCTCTAATATTAATTTCAAGAAGGCTTTTCCTACTCCTCCATAGCCCAATATTGCGATTCTCATAATGATTATTTCCTTTCAAATCATATTAATATTTACCAATATACTCATAATAGCTTAAAAAACTAAGTATTTAAAGGGGTAAAAACAATCTATAATTATCTAATTTTTCTGAATTAATTGACACTTCATATATTAAATAATAATATAAATCTATCGTTTTAAACATAGCATAATTATAAGAGTTGAGGTGTGAAGAGTATGAGTCTATTAAATGACACTATTGGTGGGTTCCTTGATAAAATTTCTGTTTTATATCCAGAAAATGAAGCGCTTGTTAGCAATGAGAAAAATTTACGACTAAATTACAGTGAATTTAATCAACTTTGTAGAACTGTTGCAAAAGGATTTATGGCTATGGGTATTAAAAAAGGGGATCATATTGCTATTTGGGCAACCAATTATCCTGAATGGGTATTAGCTCAATTTGCAACAGCAAAAATGGGTGCTGTGTTGGTTACTGTTAATACAAATTATAAAATTTTTGAATTAGAAGTTTTAAATATGCTTAAATTGGATAATTATTCAGAGTATATTTCTCTTGAATGGGTAAAAAGATGGAATAATGATCTTGAAGCTCCAGCGATTGCTTTTCCTCATTTTATAAATTATGTAAAGAAATATATCTAAATTGATCCAGATATGATATTTGGTTAAAAACAAATTTAGTGTAATATTTAATAAAAAAGGCAAGTAAGTATTGTACATTGAATAAGTATTAATAAATATGATAAAGCATAAAATCATTTTTTTAAGGAGTGTAGAATTATGGAATTTAATAAAAATCTTGATACAGTTTTTGAGCACTTATTCAAAAAAGGTGCATTTCTTACAGTGAAATCGGCTGAAATAGTTAATACAATGACTATTTCTTGGGGGAGTATTGGCTTTATATGGAGAAAGCCTGTATTTATGGTATTAGTTCGTGGCACGAGATATACATATGAACTTATTGAAAATAGTGATAACTTTACAGTTAGTGTTCCTTTCAGCAATGAAATGAGAAGGTCTTTAACAGTATGTGGTACAAAATCTGGTCGTGAGATAGATAAAGCTAAGGAATCCAATATAACATATATTGAATCCAAGGAAGTAGAATCTCCTGTAGTAGATAATTGTAATATGTACTATGAATGTAAGATCCTATATAAACAAGAAATGAATCCATCTCTTATTCTCGATGATAAGGTAAGGAATTTATATGATAATGACTATCACACGTTATATTATGGAGAGATAGTTGCTTGTTACGAAAAGTAAAGATTGATGTATAACTACATAAAAAATTGATATTAAAGGACGGAACACATAAAGACGCTAGATAATTATTATCTAACGTCTTTTTTAAATTACTCAATAGAATCAATTAAAGAATTCCTAAAAACATACTGTTGTTTATTTCTTATATTTTCATTGAGCGTGAATGTTAGTAGTAGTAATTTTTCCTTCTATTTTACTTAAATTTTTAATTTTAAGTGTTGGATTGGTCACACCATATTCATCTAAAATGCGCTCTAAAACTTTAAATTCTTTTCTCTTCATAACGATTTCAATTTTATGTCGTATATCCCCATTCATACCACGCGCAACAAAATTGTTAACAGTATAACCTTCGTGTCTAAGTCTCTCAGCAACCTCGATCATTTTATTTTTATTTTTTAAAAATAAATCTACTTCAATAATTCCTAATGCAAGGCGTTCTTCAATTTTTCCACCAATAAAAACACCAAACATTCTACCAAAAGCGTAAGCTATTATAAAATGGACTCCGTTTGAACTTGTTATTTTGGTAAGTATAGTTGCAAATATTATTGCATCAATAAATACTAATATATAGACTGGGTTCATAATTTTTTTTGAAAGTAATATTGTTTTAAGTGTTGTTAAAATATTAGTAAGAGAGGTTATAATGAAGAGGAAAATCAATGTTAATATAACTTCTAGTGTCAAATTTTAATCTCCTTATGTTTATTTTTACAAGTATAGATAAATCCTTTGTTATTTAATATCTTTTGTATCTAGAAGTTAAATTTAATTTTCACTGCCGCGAATGTGAGTATTAATTCATTTTCTATTGCTTTTTTACAAAAATAATAATTAAACTTTTTAGATTATTATCGTACTTTATAAATCGAAATTAAATTATATTATAAATGAGCAAAAAAGTCAAATATATTTTTTTAAAATAGCTGTATAAATTGCAATATTAAAGGATTTGTGTTTTATGGTAGTAGCGTAACAAAAGCCAAATGAAGGGAGTACGAATAAAGTACATATGATATTGATATGAGAAAACCTCTAGTTTCAATAGAAACTAGAGGTTTAACTTTAAAATAAATTTTTAAATATTACGAGTTTAATATTTTATGAGCTGTATCATCTGCAAGTGTTGTTAAATAAGGAATTTCTGTTTCTTTTTCTGTTTCTCTATTAGCAGAGAATAGGTCGGCTCTTGAAATTTCATTCATAGAGAACTTTCTAGCTCCAGCCATTAATTGTTGTAATCCAGCAGCTAATTTATCAGAAAGCGTCCAGGCTGCAATAGCACCTAAAGGTATATTTTTCATTTCATCAGCTCCGACTTTCTTTTTAACATCATAATAGCCAGCGAAGATTTCTTCGGCTTTTTCACCAAATTCTTTAACAACAGTCACAGGTAGTTTGTCCCAATTACCATTAACCCTATCTTTATTTTCAGGATATAATACTCCTTCAATATTTGAACCAACGAAAGCTGGAATCATTAAAGCCCTACCCATACAAACTAATTTCGTATATGGAGCACCTAAGGCTAATGCTTTAAATATATGATCTTCTCGAGCGAAACCTCCTGCGAAAGCCATATCAACAACTTTTTCACCCTTAGCAGCTAATATATTTGCATATTCATATGCCTTTGAATGAAGGTTTAGCGATGGTACACCCCAAGTCTCCATCATATTCCACGGACTCATACCTGTACCGCCACCTGAACCGTCTATTGTTAATAAGTCAAGTTTAGCTTCTGAAGCAAATTTTATAGCCATTGCTAAAGCTTCCATACCATAGGAGCCAGTTTTTAATGTGATTCTTTTAAATCCTATCTTTCTTAAATAGGCAACAGCATTCATAAAGTTCTCTTTTACTTCTTCATAACTATTTAAATCTGTATATCCTAATCTGCTATGTCTTGCGAAAGATTTAATAGCACCATTCTTAAACGCATCAATAACTTCTGGTTTAGTTGGATCAGGGTCAACAACATATCCTCTTTCTTTCAAGAAGGTAGCATATTCTAGGCTTGCTACTTGAATTTCACCACCGATATCTTTTGCACCTTGACCCCATTTTAATTCTATGATTACCTTATCACCATATTTTTCGTTAATAAATTCTGCAACACCATTTCTAGTATCTTCAACATTCATTTGAACTATAATTCCGCCATATCCTTCATAGTATTTTAGATATGTGTTAATTCGTCGTTCCAACTCAGGGGCTTTAATTATCTTGTCATTTTCAATAACAGATTCCTTATCTACTCCTACTACATTCTCGCCAACAACTATTGGATATCCTACTAATGCCGCACCTATTGCAAATGATTCCCAATATTTAGCAGCAATAAAAGTAGATCCTAAAGCACCTGTCATAATTGGTACTTTAATCTTAGTCTTGATTTCATTTCCAAACTCAGTTTCTAAATTGACATTAGGAAAAATACAATCATCGGCACTATTAGATAATCCGTTAGGTAAACCATAAGCACCGTAATTATAACCTTGGATACGCAAGTTATTATAACAAACACCAACATGGTTAATATTAGAACTACCAGCTGTTACTACGCCAAAATCTCTTGGGTAAAGCATTTTTCGACCCTTTAAGCTTGACATCCATGTTTCACATTTACCACTGCAATCCGCTCTACATAAAGTGCATAGTCCTGATTCAGCAGGGTTACCTCTGTTTACTGTACCTAATACATCATTTTGTTTAACATACTCACTCATATATATTCCTCCTATTATTGTATAGAAAACCCAATAACTTTAATTATACTATAAGTAGTTTAAAGTAAAAAAGAAAAAAATTATAAATATTGATCTTATTAATTAATGGGTTATGAATTACTTTATCCAGACATGTTAAAATCTCTACTTACACACAAAGTGCACAAGTCACGCTATAATGCAAAACATTAAGTCGTGCTATGAACACAAAGTGCCAAAGCTTCGCTCTATTATTTAAAGCTGGAGTTTATTGAGAAAGAATTGAACAGATGTTATGCTATACTCAAAGTTTAATAAAAATTTAAACATTAAAGGAGTGTATTATGAAATATAAAATTAATATCGAATATGATGGTTCAAAATATAAAGGTTGGCAACGATTAAAGAATAGTGATAAAACGATTCAAGCAAAAATCGAGTTATTACTGTCTAAACTTCTAGATGAAAATATTGAAATATATGGCTCTGGTAGAACAGATGCAGGGGTTCATGCATATGGACAGGTTGCCCACTTTGAAACTAGAAAAGAAATTGATATAGAAAAATTTCTAAATATCTGCAATCAGATGCTTCCAACTGACATTGTAATAAAGAAAATAGAGAGAGTTCCTTTAGATTTTCATGCCCGTTATTCTGCAAAATCTAAAATATATCAATATAAAATATGGAATAGTAACATTCCATCGGCAATAAACCGTAAATATGTTTATCATGTATCTAATAATTTAGATATTAAGGCAATGAAAGAAACTGCAAATTATTTTATCGGAGAGCATGATTTTAGAAATTTCTCTGCCATTAAGACAAATAAATCTACAATCAGAAAAATATTTTCAATAGATATTAACCAAAAAGGTGAAGAGATTGATATTTATTATCATGGCGAGGGATTTTTATACAAAATGGTTCGCTTATTAACTGGCACGTTAATCCAAGTCGGGTTAGGGGAGTTAAATCCAGAAGATGTTTTGAATATTTTGGAGAGAGAAGATAAATATATTGGTACTGCTGCGCCTGCACATGGATTATATCTACTAGAAGTAGATTATTAAAAGTACTAAAATCAGTGGAGTTAAAAAACTCCACAAGAATAAAGTTCGACTTTATAGTAAAAGCGGATAAAAGAAAGATATCTAAAAACCTGCTAAGACTTTAGCATATTCAATAGGAGTAGGGAGAATATATGGTAGAATGTACTTTTCATCTTCTCCCCTATTAGCCTTAATTTCGGCAGCATAGTTTAATTGTACCTCTAAAAGCCAAATCTTTTTATTTTTATCTATTATTAAATCAACGGCTGCATCAGCTAGATTAAAATCCTTTACCTCCATTTTATTCAAAACAGTAATACATAGTTTAGTAATTTCTTCTATTTTTTTTTCTGCCTGAATCTTACTAAGCTGATATTCCTCCTGCAGAGCTATTTTACCAGGTATAATTTTTTCTCTATTTATTGAGTTAGTAATAATACTACCTTTTTTTGCTACTTTAGTTTCCATTCCAGAAAATCTCCATTTTTTAC
>CAZIGM010000004.1:0-66286 GCA_964538675.1 uncultured Bacillaceae bacterium
ATCAGTTAAGAAAGAAGTATTTATTAATATTAAAAGTAAAGTAAGAAAAAAAAATAGTTTTAATGCTCTACCTGGTCTTAAATCAAATATATTAATAGTGTTTATCATAAAAAGTATTAAAAAAAAATGAGCAATGTACTCAAAGATATTGTTACCTATTCGTATAGCTAGCATTATTGCTATCAAACCACCTGTAATAGCTTTAATAAAACCTGTTGTTATCTTTGCACGAAAAAAACTTTTTAGATGATTATGTATACCCTTTATATATTGATCACCATAAATATCATCAATAGTTCCAATTAAAACAATTACTAATAAAAATGTCCACAAAGACAAAAAGGCTGTATCACTAATAGTAAACAGTAATATTGATTCAACCAAAAAAATAAAAACACCAAAACTTACTGGAATTTCTTGATATTTATAATTAATTTTAACAAACCCAATATATTTTAGAAAAACTATGTAATAAGGTAATAATATTGTTGTTACTATTAAGGTGACTAATATTACTATCACAATAGAGTCTGCCTCCAACTATAGTATAATGCTTTAAAAACGTCTAAAAACTCTTTTCCCCTATGCAAAAAACCGGCTATATCTCTTTTGCTATCTCTATGTTTTAGAGGAAGTTCTATTTCTCTAATCTTCCATCCATTACGCAATGCATCTATTGTAAGTCCAACTTCAATACCAAAACCTGCTGACAATCTACTTATTTTATCAAATTTATCTTTTCTTATTGCCCTTTGCCCTGATAATGGGGCAATTGGTTTATATCCCGTTAAGTAATAAATTCCTTCTTTAGCTAAAGTCTTTACCAAACCAAATCCGGCTTTTTTACTTGTATTTGGTAATATTGCAATAGTCATATCTATTTCATTTTTTAAAAGTGGATATATTAAATCTATTGCATTTTGTGCTGAGTCACCTAAATCTGCGTCTAAAAACATCAAGATTGAACCCTCAGCGTATTTTGTCCCGCTCATCAGTGCTTTTCCTTTGCCACTATTCTTTTGTAAAGTAATAAGTTTAATATTGTCATAAACATCTTTTAATTCATTAACAATTATTTTTGTATTATCAGTGCTTCCATCATCAACAACAATAATTTCAGGTGCTACAGGCCATAACAATATAGCTGTAATAGTTTTTGCAATATAGTCCTTTTCGTTAAATGCTGGTATAATCACAGAAATACTAAAATCATTCATATGTTTGCTCCTGAAAAATATTTCTTAAGTAATTTATAAATCGATAATTTTCGGTAAAGGATTCTAAGTTATTCAATTCTTTAAGTTGATCTTCTTTTATGTACATAATTGGTATTTGGTAAGTTTCTAGCCACTGATAATTATCATTACTTTCATTATCTTCAGTAAATAATATGATTGCATCATAATTTTTAATATCCGTGTTTTGATATAACCCGTCACTACTAAACTTCATATTTGAATCCATTTCAATTATATTTCCACCAGCTAATTCTATTGAATCCCGTATTGAGTTATTATTAAGACTCACAGCACTGACGAATAAAAATTGTTTATTTGTTAAAGTGTTAGAAATACTCTTAGTATATAAGGTATACAATTCATTCCTTGTTTTTTGATAATTATTAGTTAATATACTATACTCATTTGCTAAATCTTCATTTAATTTTTGAAGCTCTTTTGATTTTTGTTCATAATAGGTAATTAATTTTTGTTGATTAATATTAATCCATTGTTGACCAAGAGTACCGCCAATTAATATACCTATACTTAAAGATAAAAAAATTGCAATAATTGTCGTTACATAATATTTGTTTGATATCAATGTTTTCACCTACGAAAATATCATTTTTATGTTTATCCATACAATCTGTAAAATATTTAGCATATCACTATTTATTAAACTAACTGCAAAGATTGGTGTTACTGCAGCAATTGAAAGAAAGCTTAAGAATTTCCATTGTATTCTAGGCTGATACAACATACTTACCCCTTTTGCATCGATTAAATTTGTACCAATTTTCATTCTAACAAGTATTGTACTTGCCATTCCTTTTCTTCCTTTTTCTAGAAAATCAATCATGTTTGAATGTGCACCTAATGCCACAATAATAGTAGCGTTTTCTTCATAAGCCAAGAGCATTGCTATATCTTCACTTGTCCCTAATGATGATATTACTTTAGCATATATTCCTAGATTGTTTAATCTTTCTATACCTGGAGCATCGCCATTAGGATAAGCATGTACTAATATTTCAGCTTTTGTTTTTAACGCTTCATTAGAAACACTATCCATATCCCCAATAATAATATCTGGTTTAAGTCCATTTTCAATTAATGCATCCGCACCACCATCAACACCTATTAGAATAGGTTTATAATCTTCTATGTAAGGTCTGATTGCCAATAGATCTTCAATATAATTCTTTCCTCTAACTACAACAACTACATGCTTTCCTTTAATCTTTGTTTTTAATTTTGGTATATTTAATGGTTTTAATACAAAGTTCTTTTCTTTTGAAGCATAATCTAATGTGTTATCAATAAATGTATTAAGTTCTACCTCTAAATTATTTTTTGATTTTTCATAATTATATATCCATTTTTCCTCTGTCCACTCAACATAAGGAAAGCTTATTTCTAAATCCTTATCAACTAGAAAATATATAACTTTATTATTAATATCAATTACAACATCAGATTGATCTTTTAATTGGTAAAACTTATCTTTACCATCATTTACATCAATCACAGGTATTTTTGCATCAAGCAATTTTTTTACTCCTATTGTTGGGTATTTACCTGTTATTGATGTTGAAAAATTAATTACTACCTTTGCCTTACATTTAATTAACCCATCTGCAGCAACTTCATCAATATCAGAATGATTAATAACAGCTATTTGATTTGGCTTAAGTCTTGTCAACAAATGTTTTGTTCTATTATCAACAATACATGTCCCTTTTAGTCTTTTACTATTTTGTATAGAAGTCATATAATCAATTCCTTAATAATAAAGTCGAACTTTATTCAGATAGAGTTTTAACTCCATCTGAATTTATGCACTCAAGAGCACAAGTCATGCTAATGTGCTAAAGCACTTAGTCATGCTATGCAAGTGACGCTAAGACACTAAAGTGCCAAGTCGTCCTATGTAAGACTTATCCTAAATTCATTTTCCCCCACACGACTTAATGCTTTATCATTAGGGTCTTATCATATCTGGATAAAATCTCTTCCTTAGTATGTTCTTATTGTTAAATGAAATGCTTAGAATAAAAATAAAAAACATGGTAATTAAATACCATGTTCAGACTGTTGAAAATGTCCAATTTCTTCGTTACTACTTAAATCTCTGGTACTCACTTACGTCTATGTAAGCTCCGTTCCTACCACTATTATTACACCTAAAAGTTTTGTAGCTTTACAGTTGTAACCTACAAATACTTTCTAGAACATTTCCAACAGCCTGTGATTTTGTTGAATTCATCAACACACAGAACATTATATGTCCTGTTTACTTTGTAAAAAATATCAAATTTTAACTTACTCGGCTTTCAAGCCTTAACCTGTCAGCAATCATCGCAACAAATTCACTATTGGTTGGTTTTGCTTTAGAAGTGTTAATTGTATATCCAAATGTGCTTTTTATTACCTCAATATTGCCTCTATTCCATGCTACCTCGATAGCATGTCTGATCGCACGTTCTACTCTGCTTGGTGTAGTCTTATATTTTTCCGCAAGTCTTGGGTATAATATTTTAGTTATTGAACCTAATATTTCAATATCATTATACACCATTATGATTGCATCTCTAAGATACATGTAGCCCTTAATATGAGCCGGAACACCTATTTCATGAATAATCTCGGTAATATTAGATTCTATATTACTAGAATTTGGTGAGAATAGATTTTTCCTAATCCTTGATAAATTAGAATCTAATTCAACTTCACCCATAACTTGTCTTATACGAGTTAATAATAATTCCATGTTAAACGGCTTTAAGATATAATACGATGCCCCAAGTTCAACAGCTTTTTGAGTTACATTCTCATGTCCAAATGCTGTAAGCATAATTATTTTTGTTTTTTTCTTAAAATCTATTTCCCTTAGTCTTTCTAATACTCCTAACCCATCTAAGTGTGGCATTATTATATCCAATATAAGTACATCTGGTTCTTCGACTTCTAGTATGTCTAAAGCTTCATTTCCATTATAAGCAGTTCCTATGACATCAACATCTGACTGTTCCATCATAAAGTCTTTTAATAAATTCACAAATTCTCGATTATCATCGACTATTACAATCTTTATTTTTGACATTGAGTCTCCACCTCTTTCAAAAGAAAATTTTTCCTTTTTATACTTTTCGACAATGTCAAATACATTCCTGCTAAAAAAATAAAATATTTATCCAAATCTGATTAAACTTACCACCATTGGAAGACTGAAAAAAAATCTTAAGGCTTCTAACTAGCCTTAAGATTTTCTGTTGTATTGCTCTCATCCTTTAATATACCTGCATCTCTAATCATCCATTCAATATATGAACCATATCCTGAAGTTGGATCGTTAACAAATACATGTGTAACTGCTCCAACTAACTTTCCATTTTGTATTATAGGACTACCACTCATCCCTTGAATAATACCACCTGTTTTATCTAATAATCTTGGATCAGTAACTTTTATTACCATTCCTTTTGTTGCTGGATAACTTTGATTTACTACATTAACAATTTCTATTTGAAACTTTTCAACTTTTTGGCCTTCAATCACCGTTAATATTTCCGCAGGACCCTCTACAACTTCTTCAGGTAAAGCAATAGGGATAGCTTCATTAATTAGTCCATTTTTTGGTTTTGAAACTAATTGCCCAAAAATACCGAATGGTGTATTACTTGCAATATCTCCTATAATTGTACTTTCCTCAGAAAATATTGCTCTTTTACCACCAGGTTTACCACTTTCTCCTTTATCTATAGATGTAACATCGGAATATAATATCTTCCCATCCCCAACAATAATGGGTCTTTGTGTATCAGCATCCGTGATTACATGTCCGAGAGCTCCATAATATTTTGTCGTAGGATCGTAAAACGTTAACGTTCCAACACCAGCTGCTGAGTCTCTAATATAAAGACCTAATCGATACAAATTGGCTTCCTTATCAAATATTGGGGTAACTTTTAAAGAAACTTTTTCATTATTCCTAAGTAGTTCAAATTCAATTTCTTTGTCACCATTTTCATTAACCTTGTCAACTACATCATTTACACTAGATACCCGATCGCCATTTATTTTGACAATTGTATCTCCAATTCTTATCCCGGCTTTTTCACTAGGTGATATAGCTTCTTTATTATTAATGCTAATCGAATGGTGCCCAACAACCATAACTCCAACTGAATTTAGTTTTACACCAATGGTTTGCCCTCCAGGGACAACTTTCACATCCTTAATAACATTTACATTTACAGATTTAAAAGGTATTAAACCAAACAATTTAATCGTTAGTTTAGATTGACCTTGTTGATTAGATTCAACTGTAAAAAAGTCCAAGGAGTCGTATTTAGAAGTATTTTCACCATTTACTTTTACGACATTTGAATCACTTGAACTTACAGTAGCTGAGATAGGCAGTGATAATCTTAATTGCTTTTCTGCCGATTCAAACATTCTCATTTCACTAGGAAATGTTACAAATGATTGTATTGTCGATGTAAAGAAAAATGCAACAATAACCGATATTACTAACAACCCAAACAATTTCTTTTTATTTTGGGACAAATAAATCACGCTCCTATTTTTCTCTTACCTACACCTCCATTTTTCTCTGTACATATAAGATAACCTTTATGAATTCAATTTATAACGTCAAAATGATTCCATGTTAGTCAAAGAAAACTTATTTAGGTAAGTAATAAATATCTGAGCATGTATATTTTTACTAAAATGATTTTTTTAAGGATTGTGCCTTCTCAATCATTTCTTTAGCATGTTTATATGTAATATCTGTTACCTCGACTCCTCCTAACATACGAGCTATAGTATTAATTTTACTTTCCTCATCTAATTTATTTATTTCCGTTGTAGTAAGATTATTGTTTGTATTTTTTTGTATTAAGTAATGATAATCTGCCATCGATGCTACTTGAGGTAAATGTGTAATAACAAATACCTGTTTAGTTTTCGATACTTTAGCTAGCTTTTCGGCAATCGACTGAGCAGCCTTTCCACTTACACCAGTATCAATCTCATCAAAAATTATAGTTGCTACCTGATCTTTATGAGCCAAAATAGTAAGTATTGCTAACATAATTCTAGATAATTCACCACCAGAAGCAATTTTATTCAATGGTTTTAATGGTTCTCCAGGATTAGGTGATATTAAAAAATTTACTTTATCTAAACCTGATTGTGTAATATTATAAGTTCTGCCCTCATATTCAATACCATCTATTGCTTCTTGAAAACTAACATCTATTTTAATTTTTGTATTATTCATCTGTAAATCAGCTAATTCTTTTTCAATAAGTGCTGACAATTCTTTTGCAATAGCAGTTCTTATTGTGGAAATTTCCAAAGCTTCTACGAGAACTTTTTTGGTAATTTCAATTAATTCAATTTTAGCCTTATTAAGATACTCATCTTTATTTTGAATCATATCGAGTTCATTTGAAATTTCATTCAAATAAATAAGAATAGAATCGATTGATTCTCCGTATTTTCTCTTCAAATAATAAATTATTGATAACCGTTCCTCAATCGAATTAAGTTCTGTTGGATCAAAATCTATAAACTTGGCTCTATCCCTTATTTCCAAGGAAATTTCCTCTAACTGATAAAACATCGAAGAGATGTCATCATAAAATTTATTTATTTTATCATCAAACATGGAAACCTGTTCTAAATTACTTATAGTTTGTGATAGTAATTCTGTAACTCCATTTTCTTTAGATAAATTTTGATATGAATTATGTAATGCATGAGCTATTTTTTCTGAATGTTTAATTATATTTTTTTGTTGAATTAAATCCTCTTCTTCACCTATATGTAAATTAGCCTGCTTAATTTCTTGTATTTGGTATTGTAATAAATCAATTTTTTGAGCTGTTTTTCTTTCATCCTCTGACAAAAGAAGTATCTCTTTTTTTAGTAAGATGTACTTATCAAATTTAACTCGATAAAAATCTTTTTTATCAGCTAATGATAATTCTCCATAAGCATCCAACAATGTCATCTGTTTATCATAGTGCAATAATTGTTGGTGTTGCAATTGACTATATAATTGAACAATCCACTGACCTACTTCTTTAAGGACCGATAGAGTAACAACTTGACCGTTTATTCTGCAAATACTCTTACCATTACTAAATAACTCTCTTTTAATTGAGAGCAGTTCATCATCAGAATAATCTACATCAAATTCAGTTAATATTTCAAATACTGGATGATCTTTAGTAACATCAAATAATGCTTCTATTTCAGCTTTTTCCGCACTACTTCGAATAAACTCAGTAGAACCTCGTCCACCAATAATTAGCTGAATAGCATCTATTATTATTGATTTACCTGCTCCTGTCTCACCAGTTAAGATGTTTAAGCCTTGGTTAAAATTTATTTTTAATTCTTCAATTATTGCGAATTCTTTAATTGAAAGCTCTACTAACATAGTATCACCACATTACAACATTTCTAAAAGCTTTTTAGATATTTCTTTTGAACCACTTTTAGTACGACAAATTATCAAACAAGTATCATCACCACTAATATTGCCCATAATTTCTGACCAACCTAAATTATCGATAATTACACCTACGGAATTAGCATTACCGGGTAAGGTTTTTAGAACAATTAAATTATCTGTTGAATCAATCCCAACAAAACTATCTCTTAATGTTCTCTTTAGTTTTTGTAATGGATTGTATCTCTGATCTGCTGGTAAAGAATATTTGTATTTCCCATCCTCTAATGGAACCTTTACAAGATGTAATTCTTTAATATCTCTTGAAACAGTTGCTTGTGTAACATTAAATCCAGCATTTCTCAAAATTTCAACTAGTTCCTCTTGAGTATCAATATCATTGTTAGTAATAATATCCCGTATTTTCAAATGTCTCTTTGTTTTCATAGCATCCTCCAAGGAAAATTTCTCTGTATAATTATACATTTATTTCATATTAAATAAAACTGTATTTAATAAAAAATAAAAAAAACAACTTCAGAAGAAGTTGTTAGTAACAAAATTGTCAAATTTGATGTGCTTGTTCAATAACACTATCAATAATTTCTTTATAAGACTCAATTTCCTTATTAGAAATTTTATTTTTTAAATACATTAAAAATTCTAAATTACCTTCCCCTCCTTTAATTGGAGAAAAAGTAATGTCTATAACCTCATAACTATTTTTTATAACATAATTCACAATTGACTCTAAAACCTCTTTATGAACACTAGAATCTCTAATAATTCCCTTTTTACCGACTTTCTCCTTACCAGCTTCAAATTGTGGTTTTACTAAGGCAATTATCTCCCCATCTGTATCTAATATAGTTAACAAATGATTTAAAATTGTTTTTAATGAAATGAATGATACATCTATAGTTACGAAGTCAGGTTTACCATAATTAAAATCTTCTTTTTTAACGTAACGAAAATTAGTTCTTTCCATAACATGAACACGTTCATCTTGTCTAAGATTCCATGCTAATTGTCCATATCCAACATCTATTGCATAAATTTCCTTAGCACCATATTGCAATGCACAATCAGTAAACCCTCCTGTTGAAGCACCAACATCAATAACAACCTTATCTTTTAAATCAATTGAAAAGGTATCAATTGCTTTTAAAAGTTTTAAACCTCCTCTTGAAACAAAAGGATGTAAACTACCTTTAAGTACAATATCGGATTCAACTGGTACTTTAGTACCGGGCTTATCAATAATTTGATCATTAACCTTAACTAATCCAGCCATTATTGATTTTTTTGCTTGTTCTCTAGAATCAATCAATCCATTATTTACAATTAAAACATCTAATCTTTCTTTTTTAGCCATATTAGACCCTTTGCGTTTGTTTTGCTTCTATCATTTTAATCTTACTTATAATATTCTCAACTGACAATCCAACATAGTCTCTTAATTCTGGAATATTTCCATGTGTTACGAATTCATCTGGTATACCCATAATCTCAACATCTATATCAATATGTTTTTTCGAGTAAAATTCTAAAATAGAACTTCCAAAACCACCTAACTCGACACCTTCTTCAATTGTTAAAATTTTATAATTCTCATTAGCTAAATCTAATAATAATTCTTCATCAAGTGGTTTAATAAATCTTGAGTTTATTATTTTAGGATTAATACCTATCTTCTCTAATTCATCAGCTGCTTTTTCTGCTAATTGAATTATAGGTCCTAATGCTAAAATGGCAATCTTCTTGCCTTCTCTGATTGTCTCATATTTTCCAATTGGAATTGTTTTAAACTCCTCATCTAAATCGATACCTGTTCCAACAGCTCTTGGATACCTTACAACCACAGTTCCCTTGCAATGATTAATTGCAGTATATAACATATGTTGTAATTCATTTTCATCTTTTGGCATCATGATTGTCATATTTGGTATGCTTCGCAAAAAAGCTATATCAAAGACACCATGATGTGTATCTCCATCATTGCCAACTATTCCTGCTCTGTCAACTGCAAATACAACATGGAGGTTCTGTCTAGCAACATCGTGTAGTACCTGATCATATGAACGCTGTAGGAAGGTTGAATATACTGCAAAAACAGGACATAGTCCATCCATAGCTAACCCTGCCGCCATAGTCACTGCATGTTGTTCCGCTATACCAACGTCTAAAAATCTTTCAGGATAAACGTCTTTAAATTTATTTAAGCCAGTACCTGTAGGCATGGCTGCAGTTATAGCTAATAAATCAGACTTTTCATTAGCTATTTTTACTAATGTATCTCCAAAAACATCTGTATAACTTGGTGGTTGTTTCTTTTTTACAACGTCACCTGTGTCAATATCGTATTTACCAATACCATGAAATATATCTGGACTACTTTCTGCAGGCTTATAGCCCTTTCCTTTTTCAGTTAATACATGAACTAAGACAGGTCCCTCAGTATTATCTGCATTTTTCAAAGTTTCTAACAATGCTTCAACATCATGACCATCTACTGGACCTAAATAAGTTAAGCCTAACTCTTCAAATAAAATACCATCAACAACTAAATATTTGAAACTATCTCTAATTTTATAGGTAACATCAAAAATTGTTTCTCCTAATGGAATTTTTTTAGTTATTTCTTTGAATTTTTTCTTAGCTTCTTGATATCCTGTATTAGTTCGAATTCTTTCTAAATAATTATGAATACCACCGACATTAGGTGAAATAGACATCTTGTTATCATTTAAAATAATCATTAAATTATTCTTCTGATGCCCAATATAATTAATGGCTTCTAAAGCCATTCCACCAGTCAGTGCACCATCTCCTAAAACGGCAATTACACGATTATCTTCATGCTTAAAATCTCTAGATAATGCAAAACCCATTGCACTTGATAATGACGTACTGCTATGTCCAGTCTCAAATACATCATGAGGGCTTTCTGAAAGCTTTGGAAAACCACTTAATCCATTAAATTGACGAAGAGTATCGAATTGATTTGCCCTTCCCGTCAATATTTTATGCACATACGACTGGTGACCAACATCCCAAATTATTTTATCTTTAGGACTTTCAAATAAATAATGTAAGGCAATTGTTAACTCAACAACGCCTAAATTAGAAGCTAAATGCCCCCCTGTTTTAGATAGCCTTTCTATAAGAAATTCCCTTATATCGTTTGCCAGACTTTCTAATTCTTTTATTGATAAATTTTTAATATCTTCAGGGCCAGTTATATTATTAAGGTCCATTATTTTTCCCCAACTTTCCCTTTTGTCTTTTTAAAAATACTAATTTTAAAATTTTTCTCCGTAAATAAAAAAAGTTTCCCCACTATCAGCGTTATTTCTGTGGAGTACCTTATTGCAATATTCTTCCCTAAAGCTTTGCCTCCAACGGTTAACGCGGCAACTATTGATGTAAATAATACGGAGATTATGTAATAATAATATTGATCATCACTATTGCTAAAATTCCTAACTAATTCTAGTACCACTGTTGCGCTTGCTACACCACTAATAATTCCACTTGTATCACCAATCACATCATTACAAAAGTTAGAAAAACGATCTGCATTACGTACTATCCTTATTGCCTCTTTTGCACCGTTTAATTTTTCTGAAGCCATTGAGTGAAATGGTTTCTCCTCAGCAACTGCGGCTGCTAATCCAATAATATCAAAAAAAACACCAAATATAATGATAAAAAATACTACTACCATCCCTATAGCCCAACTGACTCCAGCTAATATAGTAGTTGATATGATAGTAATAATAAAAGCAATAATTAGTGTAACAGTTGCAATAAATAAACTCCATTTTACAGAGTTCTTAAAATTATTCGTCATAAAAATTTTTTCTCCTATAATAAACATATAGAGTGGCAGCTCTTTAAGTCAACACTGTGTCTTAGGTCTAGTAGGTTTTCCCAAGAGAGTCACCTTATTGTCACCAAAAAGGTAGTTTCCTTTTACGCTCTCTTCAATAAGTCGCCTAACATTGGACTAGATTACCACTTAGTACACACTTTAATCCATAAAGAGCCTCAAATAGAACAGTCTAGGAGTTTTCCCCAACAATCTTTAACTTATCCCTAGCCTCTTTTGCAATATAGATTTCATATAGAACAATATTTCAAAACCTGGCCAAGCACGAAATATTGTTAACCTATAATCCCAAGCTATATCACTCATGGCAGGCTACGCTACACACAAAATCAATCTCGCATGCAGGTTCATACCCCAAACCATAACAACAAGGACGATACCTTATTGCCACGAACTTGGGCCTCCACGGAAAAAGGGTCAACGCCCACATGCCATTGCGGATCGCCCTTTTACCTTAACTCTCAGCATCGGCCCCCAACTGGGCGTCAAAAGCCAACACCAAGAACTTCATCGATGTGCCCTTTAGCGGATTTTTAGGCCCGCCTTCAGAATAAGTAGATTGACTAGAATACTGCGCCACTCTATCATCTAATTGTATTATATCATATTTATAGATCCTTAACAAAAAACAAACAGGTAAAAAAACCAATTATAGACACTTATATCTCTCTAAAAATTAGAAAATCTGCAATTTTATATAGATTATCAGTTTCTATACCTATGCCATTTATTGCATCTTTTGCTTTGATTATTAATTGAGTAACATCCTCTTTTGATACATCAATTCCTTTAAAAGAGGGATAAGTAACCTTATCATTTAGTTGGTCACTACCAACCTTTTTACCCAATTTTGCTTCATCACCGACAATATCTAAGATATCATCTTGAATCTGAAAGGCTAATCCGACACTTTTCCCGTACTCAGTTAATTTTTGTAGCTGTAATTCGTTCGCACCAGCTAGAATCGCTCCTAACCTAATCGAGAAAGTAATTAAATCCCCTGTTTTATGTGTATGAGTATAGACTAAATCTGAAAAAGAAGTTTTTCCAACTTCACTTAAATAATCAACTACTTGTCCACCTACCATACCTGATGCTCCTGAATAATGAGAAAATTCCTCAATAATTTTTAATGAATCGTCTTTAGAAACACTTTCTATTATTCTTAAATATTTTGCCATGTTGCCAAAAGCATGAGTTAATAATGCATCACCAGCTAACAAAGCCATTGCTTCTCCAAATACCTTATGGTTTGTCAACTTACCTCTACGATAGTCATCATTATCCATTAAAGGTAAATCATCATGTATTAATGAGTAAGTATGTAATAGTTCAACACAACAAGCAATAGGTGTGATTTCATTACTGTCTTTACGAAATGCTTCGTAAGTAGCAAGAGTTAGTATTGGTCTAATTCTCTTTCCTCCAGCTAATATAGAATATTCCATTGCCTCTTGTAATAAGGATGGAACTTCATCACCTGGGATAGCTTGAGTGATAAAATTATTTACTAATTCAGCCTTCTTATTTAAGTAATCTATGATAAGTTCTTCTTGAATATTCATAGCAATTACTACTCCTTATCATCCTCATATTCAAAAGGTTTTTTTATTAAATCTCCGTCTCTTTCAAGAATTTCATCAATCTTCATTTCTGCTTTTTCTAATTTTTTGTGACAATGCTTCGCTAAAACCATTCCTTCTTGAAACAAATCTATAGCATTTTCTAAAGGTACATCTCCTGATTCAAGCTTATTTACTATCGATTCTAATCGCTCTGCAGCTTGCTCAAATGTCAATTCATTCATTTGCTTTTCATTTATTTTGCTCATTCTTTTTTTCCTCCATACTATAGACTTGGCAATCTAGTGTCCCATCACGAACATGAACTTTTAACAAATCACTTAATTGAACATCCTCAATAGAGCTAATAATATTTTTTTCAGACTCATCATAAATAATTGAATATCCTCTTCCAATTACCTTTAAAGGACTTAATGCATCTAATTGCTTTACTACTAAAGTTAATCTTTTTCCATTTAATTCTTTTATTGTACTAATTTCTCGAATTAATTGCTTTTTTAACATATGTAATTTATCTTTTTCATTTTTTACTTTTTGATTTGGTTTTTCCTGCAAAAGTTTATGATGTAAAATCATTAACCTCTCTTTGTGAACAGATGTATTAGAATATAAAGAATGATGTAGCTGTTTCTCAATATTATCAATTCTTTGTGAACCCTCTAATATATTTTGTTTTGGTCTTTTAAAAACAATTGAACGCAAAAGATTAGAAAGCATATCTTTAGAACCCTCATATTGTTTAAAAAAATGCTTTATCATTCTTTGTTCAAAATATGCAATGCTAGTTCTCAATTCATTTATATTTGGAACAGCTAACTCTGCTGCTGCAGTAGGAGTAGCAGCTCTTACATCTGCAACAAAATCAGTAATGGTAAAATCGCTTTCATGTCCAACAGCACTTATAATAGGTATCTGTGATTGATATATGCTTCTAGCAACAACTTCTTCATTAAATGCCCATAATTCCTCTATTGAGCCCCCACCACGACCAACTATTATTACATCTACTTCACCATGTATATTTAACTGATTAATTGCATTAGCTATTGATTGTGCTGCATCCTTACCTTGAACTAAAACAGGAGAAATTATTAAATTAACAAGTGGATATCTTCGCTTAATCGTCGTTATTATATCCCTTATTGCTGCCCCAGTAGCAGATGTAACAACACCTATCGTTTGAGGATATATAGGCAAATTCTTCTTATATTCCTCGCTAAATAGACCCTCTTGTTCTAATTTATTTTTTAATTGTTCATATTCTAAATATAATTGCCCTATTCCATCAGGCTGCATCTCTTGAACATAAAACTGATACTGACCATCACGTTCATAAATAGAAACATAGCCTCTAGCGATTACTTTAATTCCGTTTTTCGGTATAAATTTTAAAAAACGATTGTTTCCAACAAACATAATCGATCGCAGTCTACTAGCTTCATCCTTCAGAGTAAAGTACATATGACCACTCGAATGATTAGTAAAATTAGATATCTCCCCCCGCACCCAAATATTTGCAAGAAAAGAATCGTTATCAAATTTACCTTTTATATAATTTGTTAATTCTTTTATTGAATATATATTGCTTTGCTCAAACAAAGAATTACCCCCACTTATTTATCATTCATTCTTCTAGCAGCCTCGATAGTATTTTTCATTAACATTGTTATTGTCATAGGACCTACACCACCAGGTACTGGTGTAATATAGCTCGCTACTTTAGATACTTCTTCAAAATCACAATCACCAACAAACTTACCTTTCTCAATTCGGTTAGTCCCTACATCTATAACAATTGTACCCTCTGATACATATTCTTTTGTAATCATTTCTGGTTTACCTACAGCAACAATTAAAATATCCGCTTGTTTTGTTACTTCTTTAAGGTTTTTAGTCTTAGAATGAGCAATTGTTACAGTAGCATCTTCTCTTAACAATAATATTGAAACTGGTTTTCCAACAATATTACTTCGTCCTATTATAACAGCATGTTTACCTTTAATATCTATCCCAGTATGTTTAATTAACTCAATAATACCATACGGAGTACAAGGCAAGTAAGATTTATCACCAATCAACATCTTCCCAACTGTTATTGGATGAAATCCATCAACATCTTTTATAGGGTCAATTGCATTAATAATTGCCTTCTCATCAATATGTTTTGGGAGTGGCAATTGAACCAATACCCCGTTTACTATATTATCATTATTTAATCTATCAATCTCAAGCAATAATCTTTCTTGATTAATTGTATCTTCCATTCTAATAACTTCCGACACAATTCCTACTTCAGCGCTAGCTTTTTCTTTACCTTTAACGTAAGATTGTGAAGCTGGATCATTTCCAACAAGAATAACTGTTAGCTTAGGAATAATATCCTGTTTGGCTAATGCTATAACATCTTTCTTCAATTCTTCCTTTATCGAAGTTGCAATTTCTTTTCCGTTAATTATTTTTGCTACCATTATGTAATTACTCCTTTTCATTTTTATCATTAAACAAATACTGGTCTAAAGCAATATTAGCTACTCCAAACGCATTATCCCCAGAATATTCTTTTTTTGCAAAATATAATTTAGCACCAATATCTTTTTCACACAATTTATCAAATAGATAATCACGAAAATATTGATTTTGAGCAACCCCACCAACTAAAAGAATTTCTTTTGGCAACCCTGCTTCTATTGCCTTTTTTAATATTTTTGTAATTGAAACAGATATTACATCTTCTATGCTTCTAGCAATTTCTTGATTTGAAAAACCTTGTTCAATCATTTTTATTGCTTTTGCTTCTGCACCAGATAAATTAAAGGAATAGTCCTTAATTGAAGATGGAAGCCTTGGAAAATCTTTAGCACAATCATAAGCTAAATCTTCAAAAGCTTTCCCTGCAGGAAAAGTTAAACCAAGTGCAACATCTATTCGATCAATTAATTGACCGACATGAAGATCTAATGATGCACCAATCATTTTTATATTATAGCCTACAGATTTTTTATGTAGATGCAAAATTTCACTTGTTCCTCCCGATAAATGAACCGCTAAAAAATCATTACCCTCAGGTTTTTCATCTATACTATATAAACCCGCTGCAATATGTCCCTCTTGATGAGTTGTATAAGCTAACGGTACATCATATATACTGGAAATACTTTTAGCTATCGATAATCCAGGCAAAAAAACTGGCATATATGAGTTTCTAACTGGTCTAGGGGTCTCACTAACAGCAATCATCTTAAGAGCTTCCTTAGCTAATCCCTTTGCATCTTCAAACAATTGAGGTATATTTTTTATATGTTGAAAAACAGCATCTGATTGTTTTAAGCCTCTTTCACCCTGCTTTACCTCAAGGAGTTTTCTTCTTTCATATATTACATTTCTATTCTCATCAATAAAACAAACAGATGTCATATAATTGCTTGTATCAATACCAAAAAAATATTTTTTCATAACTCGCTCCAAAGAATTAATTATCACTAGTAATACTATTTCTCTTAACAAAAGATCCAAGAACCCCATTTATAAACTTAGCTGATTCTTCAGAACTATAATCTTTTGCTAATTCAATTGCTTCATTTAATGCAATTTTATATGAGATTTCTTCCTCAAATAACATTTCATATACTGACATTCTAAGAATAGCCCGATCAACTCTTGGAATTCGCTCAATAGTCCAATCCATTAAATACTTAGATATTTCATTATCTATTTCCTTTAAATTAGATAAAGTTCCATTAACCCTTTTTTCGATAAACAAAAATTCCTTTTCATCAAAATTATTTTCTTCTTGTAAATAATTAAGGGCTTCATTTGCATCATCGCCAGTAAAATCAACTTGGAATAATGCTTGTATTATCTTTTCTCTTAATTCCCTACGTTTCACGTCTATTGCTCCTTTTTTATTATCACACTTTGTTTAAGAATAAATCATATAATATATTATCATATCAAAAAGATAAAACCACCATACAGGTGGTTTTCAGACTGTAGAAAATGTCCGATTTCTTCGTTACTATTAAAATCTCCGGTACTCACTTACGTCAGAGTAAGCTCCGTTCCTCGATTTTAACGTGCCTTGAACTAATACATTTTCTTCAGTCTGTCAGGCTGTTGAAAATGTCCGATTTCTTCGTTACTACTTAAATCTCTGGTACTCACTTACGTCAATGTAAGCTCCGTTCCTCGATTTAAGTGTGCCTTGAACTAGAATATTTTCAACAGCCTGTGATTTTGTTAACTTTGTCCACTCTGGAACACCATACAGGTGGTTTTATTTAAAAAATTTGTCAGGTATAAATTCTTCTATTATATCCTTAAACTTTTCATCTGCATCAAATTTCTTGCCAAAATACAAACCAATAGCGATGAAAGCACAAAAAATAATTGTCTTCCAAAAACCAGCCAATAAAAATATTATTCCTAATATTAATCCAATTATTAATCCTATTGCCATTCCTGGATGTTCTTCAAACAGTTTTGATATCAAATCGAACACCCCTATTCCGATTTAGATTTTTTAGTTATTGATTTATTAATACTACTTATATTTGTAACTACAACATGTACTCGTTTTACAGAAAGTCCAGCAATCTGTTCTATATTATCTTTTATATTATTTTGAATCTCCTCACTAATTTGAGGTATAGATTTTTCTCCATCTACTAGAATATGTACAATAAAAGATACGCTTTCATCAGAATCTATTTTAACTCTAATTTTCGGTTCTCTAATACCTTCGACCTTTTTAGTTGCGTTCAAAGCTATATTCTCTAAGGTATCAATAGAAACTTTTATTAAACCTGAATCAGTTGAATTAGTAGAAAACGTGGTGTTATCCCTCTTAGAAAACATGCTTCTAAAAAATAAATACAAGCCAGTCATTATAAAAAGTATGCTGATTGATACTACAGCTATTTTGTACTCAATATTATTATAAATTGAATCTATAATGCCATTTACATAGCTTTGACTATAAAATTCAAATCCAACTAACATAGAAAAAACTGCGATTAGAACTACTGCTATACTAAAAAAGAATAGTAGAAACCTCAAAAATATTCCCATTACAAAGCCTCCTAATAGTTCAAAATAGATTCACAATTATTATTTATCAAAATCAATATTACTAAAAAATATATTAACTTCAAGAACCTCTAATCCAACCATACCTTCAATAGTCTCTTTAACCTTTGTTTGTATTTGATCGGCAATAACAGGTATCGAATAACCATATTTAATGTTTATTGAAACATCAATCGTTACATCTTTCTCTCCTAATTTAATCTTTATACCTTGTGTTGCCTCTTTACTTCTTCCAAAAAAGCTTGTATTGATACTCGATACACCATCAATCTCCATTATAGCTATTTTAGTAATTGTTTCTATCGCCTCAGGTGATATACGTGTAGTTCCTAACTCTATATCTTCATTAATAGTCATCATTAGTAAATACCTCCAATTTTTTTTAATTATATCAATGGAAGAATAATAATTCAATTTATTTGTGTGGGGTGTTATCTACTTTCATTTTCACACATCAATTTAGTTTGTTTCATTACAATATCTACAGCTTGAGGAGTTTTATCAGGCGGATATCCATATTTTTTTAAGAGTCTTTTAATTGTCATTTTCATTTTTGCTTGTACACTCTCGCGTATAGACCAGTCTATACTTATATTATTTTTAATAGATATAGTTAAATCTCTAGCAATTTGTTTTAGAATTTCATCACCCATTATTTCTCGTGCAGATTCATTTTCTGCAAGAGCGTCATAAAAAGCTAATTCATCAGATGTAAGTCCTGTACTTTCTCCACGTTTTTCTGCTTCATTTATTTGCTTTGCAAGTTCTATCAATTCCATAATAACTTGTGTTGTTTCGATCGTTCTATTCTGATATTTCCTAATAGATGACTCTAATAGTTCAGAGAATTTCTTTGATTTAACAAGATTACGCCTTGAGAATGTTTTTATATTCCCTTTTAATAATCTGTTTAATAACTCTACCGCTAAGTTTTTCTGCTTCATTCCTTTTATTTCTTCAAGGAACTCATCAGAAAGTATCGCAATATTAGGTTTTGAAAGTCCAACTGATTCTAGAATGTCAACTACTTCATTTGAGGATATGGATTTAGAAATCAGCTGATTCAATTCACCATCTAGCTGAGTAGTAGTTTTCTTATTATTATCATCACTGATCATTTTAACAAGGCTTGCTTTGACTGCTTTATGAAAGCCAATCTCAATATTTAACCTCTCAGCTATATCTGTTGTAGCGCATAGGGAATAAGAACGAGCCATTTCTGTTACCAGTTTTATATAATCTTTTTTTCTATCTTCACGAAGTCCAATGATATAGTCCATTGTTTCAGCAATCACTTGCATCTTCTCACTTGGTTTGCCAATAAAAAATTTACTGTAATCATGTCCATGCAATAATTCTTTAATTAAATCATATTTTTCTAGAAGGACTTTTGACGCTACATCTGTATCTACACCTGTAGTCTTTTTATCACTCTCAGTATATTGAGAAAGAGCCTCTTTTAGATTTTCGGCTATACCTATATAATCAACTATTAGTCCACCTTGTTTTTCCTTAAATACTCTGTTAACCCTTGCTATTGCCTGCATCAGATTATGCCCACTCATTGGCTTATCTATATACATTGTATGCATACTTGGCACATCAAAACCAGTGAGCCACATATCTCTAACAATGACAAGCTGTAATTCATCATTTTTGTCTTTCATACGTTTTGCCAAATTTTCACGATTGGCTTTAGTGCCAATAAACTTCTGCCAATCAGCAGGGTCTGAAGAAGCACCAGTCATAACCACTTTAATTTTTCCAGCCATTAAGTCATCACTATACCATTCAGGACGGAGAGCGACAATCTCTTTATATAGGTCGATTGCAATTCTTCTACTCATGGCAACAATCATACCCTTACCACCTTCATTTTCTTGTGATTGTTCACGTTTTTCAAAGTGTTCAATAATATCTTTGGCAATCAGCTTAATCCGTTCATTCGCCCCGACTATCGCCTCAAGTCTAGCCCATTTACTCTTAAGTTTTTCTTTTTGACTATATTCTTGATACTCTGTTATTTCTTCATATTCCATATCAATTATTGATTTCATATCCTCAGGAAGTTCAAGCCTTGCGATTCTACTTTCATAAAATATTTTAACTGTTGTTCCATCCTCAACAGATCTAGTCATATCGTAAACATCTATGTAATCTCCAAATACAGCACGAGTGTTTTTATCTTTTAATTCGACAGGTGTACCGGTAAAACCTATATATGATGCATTGGGTAAACTATCACGCATATATTTGGCGTAACCATATTTTATATCCGCTTCATTTTCTCCCTTAACTATATCTGCTCCAAATCCGTATTGGCTTCGATGTGCTTCGTCCGCAATCACAATAACATTTTTGCGATTTGTTAGCATCACATCTTTCCCATAGTCAGCAGAACCTTCAGCAACCTTATCTAATGCTGAATGAAATTCTTCGCTATCTTTTACATCATTAGCAATCGGAGCAAATTTATGTATAGTAGTAAAAATAATGCCACCACTAGTACGATTATTTAATAATTCACGCAAATGGCCTCTATCATTGGCTTGTACTGGAATACTCCTTAGGATATCCTTGCTCTTTAGGAAAGTTCCAAATAATTGATCATCAAGGTCATTTCTATCTGTAATAACTACTATTGTTGGGTTTTCCAGTTCTTTATTTATTACTAGTTTTGCAGCATAGAAGACCATAGATAAACTCTTTCCACTGCCTTGTGTATGCCATATAACACCTATTCGTCTATCTCCTGCTTCAAGAGTTGCACGTTCGGTGCTATCGACTGCTTTATTAACTGCATGGTACTGATGATACCCTGCAAGTATTTTTATTGTATCCTTACCATCACTCTGAAATAACATAAAGTGCTTAATAATATCCAAAAAACGATCACGTTGAAACATCCCTTTAATCAGCACTTCAAGTTGAGGAATAGATAATGGTGCTACATTCTCCCCATCAATTGTACGCCATGCCATAAAGCGATCTTCATCGGAAGTTAGCGTTCCTGCTCTAGCATTAACTCCGTCACTAGTAATCATAAAGGAGTTATATGTAAACAAAGAAGGAATAGTCATTTTGTAAGTTTGAAGTTGATTATATGCATCTGTTATATCTACATTTTCATCACTAGCACTTTTTAGTTCAATAACTACCAGAGGAACTCCATTAATAAAGACTAGAACATCAGGTCGTTTTTCTATTCCATGTTCAACAATGGTAAATTGATTGGCCACCATAAATTCGTTATTAAGTGGTTTTTCAAAGTCAAATATATAAACCTTTTCCGTTCTATAACTTGCATCGGATTGCTTTACCTGAACATCTATACCATCAGTTATCATCTTTTGAAAGGCTTTATTGTTCATAATGAGACTAGGACTTTGAGGAATAGATATTTGTCTTAATGCATCCTCAATAGCAACACTTGGCATCTTGGAATTTATCCTAATAAGTGCTTCTTTTAGCCGCTCCACAAGAATAACATGTCCATAATCTTCCCGCTCAGGATATTCCCCATCTGGTGCAATATCTGGAGCAAAAACTATTTCATAACCTAACTCTTCAAACCATTCTAAGGTAGCTTCCTCTAGGTGAGATTCACAAAAATTAACCTTTGTCATCCATTGCACCTCCTAGTTTAGGTTTTATGTCTTTCATATGTTTAACTTTTTTATTATCCAAAAAAGATTTAAGCTGTGTTCTTGCTATTTTATTAAGAGAAACAAGTCTATCATGTTGTGCTAATCCTTGTTGAATAAAATTAGCATTCATATTTTCTAAATTAACCATAACAATTAGTTGCTCAATCGTAGCATAATCCCTTATATTTCCTTTTAAATCAGGATTCTCAACGCGCCACTCTTTAGCTGTCTTCCCAAATAATGCAACATTTAAGACGTCAGCTTCATTTGCATACGTTATCCCAATTTGTTTCACTGTCAAATCATTTGAAATCAAATTATCCTTTATTGCATCAGTATGTATTTGATAATTAATTTTTGTTAATAATCTATTAACATTCCATTCAAGAGATAGTCTACTATTTTCATCTGTCTTTAATCGTTGGTAATCTTTAATAATATATAACTTGAATTCTGGGGATATCCAAGAGGCAAATTCAAAAGCAATATCAATATGAGCATACGTCCCCCCATTTCTACCTGATTTTGAAATAAGTCCGACAGCTCCAGTTGAAGTTATCCATTTTTGAGGGGACATTACAAAGGAATTCGAACCAGCTTGGTTTTTAAACTGGTCGAATTCGACCAGTTTAAAATTAGAATTATTTAGTTCCTCCCACAGTCCTAAGAATTCAATAGAGCTTCTGCTTCTTAACCAATTCTTCACCACATCAGCAGGAAATTCCGAGTTTTTATATTTCGCAATATCAGTTAAACTTATATAATCATCATTACTACCTGTAGATAAAATAGCAATTTCTGTACCATTAGCATTAATTGTTGCCTTAAAAGGTTTTTCTTTAGACATTCACATGCACCTCCTCAGTAGGAACCCGGATTTCTCCGGACATGAGTTTGGGGAGTAAGGTATCACGGATGACGATTAATATTTGCTTTTCTTCTAAAACTCTCCTTTTTTCATCAAATAAAGGTTTTATTATATGGTTGAAATTAGAAATATGATCATTTGTCGGAATAATAACCTTCACAGATTTCAAATTAACTTGATTTATCTTGAGTTGCACTGCTCCCGTCACAATACTTCGAACGTTAGTGTTTTTCAACAACATATAAATACTATCTTCATTAAAGCCATTTTTACCTTTTAAAACATGTGCATGGTTATTTACCCAAAACTTACCCCACACATATTGTAAGATTGGATATCCTTTATTATCTACAACACTTCCATCTTCCCCAAGCAAAACATGAATTCCATCAAAAATATAATTATCAACGTAATCCATTAGTGAAGTAGCCCCATAATATGGATATACCTTTTGCATCATTTCCCTATTTCTGCTTGATAGAGGGATACGTTTTGAATCAAATAGTTCAATGATTTCATCTAATACACTTACCCTCCAACCCTTAGGAATCATTCCTAACTCGCTGTCTTCAAACTCTCCATCTTGAAATGGTTCAAAATCCACAAACCAGCTTTTAAAAATTGCCCGTGCCATTTCTTCAAGGTTCTTATTGATACGGTTATTGAGTTCAATTTTATCATCTAAGCAAGAAAGAGTAGCAGCAATTTTTTGTTGTTCAGAAATGTTAGGTAAAAGCATTTTTAGATTATCGAATGTAGATCGGGTTATAGTATCAAAAACAGAACCATGTGTATTTGCCTTTATTTGACTCATTATATTTCTGATAGCATAGTACAAAAAATCATTGACTGATTCATTATTTGCTTTTATGCCATAACATGACTGATTAAACGCCATGGGAATGGCTAATTGTGCTAATGCGCCAACTGTACCTCTCGCAGATATAATAAGATCTCCTGGATTTAATAATTTTGTTGAACTATTGCTCAAACCCAGTTCAGTAATCGTTCTTTCAGTTACGGACACATGACGATTTGTATTGTTGAAATCAACGACTGAAAGCCATGGAATATCTCCATCCCAGTAATCTACTACTTTTGTCTTTGGGGTACCTCCCCCCACTATTTCACAAATATCACTAAGAACAACTTCTTTCCATTCACTAAAACTCATACCCATTTGCCCCCAATCGCTGCTTAATTTCCTCCTCCAGTTTATGCGATTTGGCAAACATCTCGGCAAGTTCTTCTGTAAGTCTTGTCATCTTTTCATGAAATGGTTCACCATCGTCTTCAATTTCTTCAATACCTACATATCTGCCTGGGGTTAAGATATATTCATGTCCTCTGACTTCTTCAATGCTTGCTGATTTACAGAAGCCTTGAATATCTTCATAGTATTTTATCTCTTCTTCTTTTAAATCTTTTATATTATAGACATTTGATTCTTCAGCTACCAATAACTGATCATTTACAGAGGTTTTGTTTCTCCAGCTGTGGTAAGTATCACATATTTCCTTAATTTCCTTATCAGTAAGTTCTCTATGTTTACGAGTTTCCATATACCCCATCTTGCGGGCATCAATAAATAATATTTTATCTTTCCTGTTTTCTCTCTTCTTGGAGAGAAACCAGAGACAAACCGGTATCGTAACGTTATAAAATAAATTCGGTGGCATAGTGACTATACAATCTACTAATCCGGCTTCAATAATGTTCTTTCTAATTTCAGCTTCTGCCTTGGTTGATGTACTCATTGATCCATTAGCAAGTACAAAACCAGCTACTCCATTTGGAGATAATTTGCTAATAATATGCTCTATCCAAGCATAGTTAGCATTGTTTTTGGGCGGAATACCGTATTTCCATCGTGCATCATCTTGTATTAAGGTATAATCACTAACGTTAAAGGGTGGATTTGCCAAGATATAATCTGCTCTTAAATTTTTATGTAGGTCTTTTCCAAAGGTGTCTGCATCTCTTTCACCTAAATCTCCATCAATTCCACGAATAGCAAGATTCATTTTGCACAATTTCCATGTTGATGAAGTATACTCTTGACCGTATATATGAATAGCATCTTTTTTACCCCGATGCTCTTCAACAAACTTAGCGGATTGAACAAACATACCCCCTGAACCACAACAAGGGTCATATACTCTTCCTTCATAAGGTTCAATCATTCCTACAAGAATTTTAACGATTGTTGGAGGAGTGTAAAACTCACCCTCACTTGAACCGAATTTACCCAAAAAGTATTCATAAACTCTCCCAAGATAATCCTGTGCTTTTGCTTCTTTATTCCCTAAATTGAATGAGAAAAGATCAATTAATTCACCCAGTTTTGTTTTATCCAATTCAGGTCTAGCATAGTTTTTAGAAAGAACACCTTTTAAACTTTTATTCTCGCGTTCAATAGCAAACATGGCATCATCAATAATTTGACCAATAGTGCTTTGCTTGGCACTTTTCTTGATAAAATCCCATCTAGCACTAGGAGGTACAAAAAAAACATTATCCTCTTTGTATGCGTCTCTATCTTCCTCAAATCCTTCTCCTTCAACTACCAATTCACTATATTTTTCTTCAAAACTATCTGAAATATATTTTAAAAATATAAGTCCAAGCACAACATCTTTATACTCTGAAGGTTGAATATTACCTCTCAATTTATCTGCCATTTCCCATAACTTGTTTTCAAATTCTAAATTTAACGCCATTCAAGTAAACCCCCTATGTTGTGTTGATTTATATAAATATATAAAACCTTCTATAATTCTCACTCTATTTATAAAGATATCAAATATTTTCCAACATAACAATATGTAATAATAAATATCCTTCTTCATCTTGGACCATTTTGTTGACGTCAACAGAATGGTTGAACTATTATCTAAAAAATCCTTCTCCATTATAGCTTTAACAACAAAACTATATTGAGAAGGACTTTCATATCTTTTTTTCTTGCTCAGAAAAATGACGACTATTCTAATTCTTTATGTATTGGATACTTCTCTAAAAATTTTGTGTTGAATTCTCCTTTTACATACGCTTCATGATCTAGTAATTTTTGATGGAAAGGAATAGTGGTATGAACGCCATCTATAATAAATTCACCTAAGGCTCTTCTCATACGAATAATAGCTTCTTCCCTATCTTTACCCCATACAATTAACTTTGCTATCATTGAATCATAATATGGGGAAATGGTGTATCCAGAATATACTGAGCTATCTACCCTAACACCAATTCCTCCTGAAGGAAGATAAAAGTTAATTTTACCAGGAGAAGGCATGAAATTTCTTGCTGGATTTTCTGCATTTATTCTACATTCGATTGACCAACCATTAATTTCTATATCATCTTGACTATAAGATAAATGCTTCCCAGCGGCCACTCTTATCTGTTCTTTGATAAGATCCACCCCTGTAATTTGTTCTGTTATTGGATGTTCAACTTGGATCCTTGTATTCATCTCCATAAAATAGAAATTATCATCTTCAAGCAAAAATTCAATAGTCCCTACACCATAGTAGTTAACTGCTTTTGCAGCGTTAATTGCAGCTTCACCCATCTTTTCTCTCATTTCTTCAGTTATTGCTGGTGAAGGTGCTTCTTCTAATAATTTCTGGTGTCTTCTTTGGATAGAACAATCTCTTTCTCCTAGATGTATTACATTACCGTACTTATCTGCTATAATTTGAACTTCTATATGTCTTGGTGTTTCAAGATATTTTTCAATATATACTCTAGAATTACCGAAGGTTAATTCAGCCTCTTGACTTGCCATATTTATAGAATTAACTAACTCTTCTTTATTATGAGCTAAACGCATTCCTTTACCACCACCACCAGCCGTTGCTTTTATGATAACAGGGTAGCCTATTTCCTCTGCAAGAATCACAGCTTCATCAATATCTTCAATAATCCCATTTGACCCGGGAACTGTTGGTACTCCAGCATTAATCATTGTATCTTTAGCAGTAGCTTTATCCCCCATCTTTTGAATCGCTTCGGGAGAAGGACCTATAAATTCAAATTGACAATTCTTGCATACCTCTGCAAATTCAGAGTTTTCTGCTAAAAAACCGTATCCAGGATGTATTGCATCTGTTCCCGTTAAATTAGCTATTGTAATAATATTAGTAAAATTTAAATATGATTCCTTTGAAGCCTTTGGACCAATACAATAAGCCTCATCTGCTAATCTGACATGTAATGAATCCCTATCTATATCAGAATAAATAGCCACAGTGTTTATCCCTAATTCTTTACAAGCACGTATTATTCTAACTGCTATTTCTCCTCGATTGGCTATTAAAACTTTCTTGAACATCTTATTCTCCTTCCTAATTCTTATTTAACTAAGAATAAAGGCTGTCCATATTCGACTAATTGACCTTCTTGAGCTAATATTTCTACTATTTCACCACTTATTTCAGCTTTAATTTCATTAAATAACTTCATAGCCTCAACGATACAAATAACAGTATTTTCATTTATTTTGTCCCCTACATTAACATATGCTTCCGAATCTGGTGATGCTGATTTATAGAAAGTACCGACCATTGGTGATTTAATCTGCGTAAAATTATTTGAGTCAATATTTTGTGGTTTGTTTTCTACTGTAACTGTATTTTCAACAATTGGTGTGTTATTTTGGACAGCAATAGAATTGGATTCTACAACTGATTCAACTTGTTTTTTTAACTTAATCTTTGTGCCTTCATATTCCAATTCAAATTCTTTAATATTTGATTCATCAATTAGATTTATTATTTCTTTCAATTCATTTATTTTAAACAATTTCTTTCCTCCATTCAAAAGTATGTAACTTATAATTTGCATAATAATTATAAAACCTTTTATGATTATACAACAAACTTAATACAATATAAAGAAAACTTGATTTTGTTAGATAAAATAAAAAGACCGATCATTAGTGACCGGACTGAATAAAATACTTAAAGCTAATTTATTGTTTTTATATGAACATTTACTGCAGGTATATCTAAACGTTCACTTACCAACTTAATAATTTTAACAGCAGCTTCATTAGTTAATGATTTACTTTCAATAATGACATCTACACTCTCATCATTGCTAAAAACTACTACATCATTATATCCATCTGCCATAATTAATTTCTCTAACACGTATTCTGATTCCTCTAATATTTGTAATTGCTCTATTTTATTATTAATTTCTGAGATTGCCTCTTCTGACAAATTTGTTTTCATCATTGTAAAGTATGTATCAATCTGCTTACTCCTGTTATTATCCCTCTCCATTTTTATCCCTAGGATAAAATCGCCAGTCTCCGAACTTTCATAAATACTGTCTAAACTTTCTGCCTCTTCCATACTTATATCTTCAATCACCACATCTTCTTGACTAAGGGCTTGATTATTAATATTTTCTATATCTTCACTCCAAATATCTGTAGAAACTAATGGTTCACTTAACAAATAGTATGCAGATAATACTATCATTACCGTTAACATCGTCAAAAGCCAAACAGTTTGCCTTGATTTTTCTTTTATTTCTCTCATATTTCGACCTCCTTATTTAAAGATTTTTAAAACAATTAATTTCTCTTTGGTAAAATTGCAATTTTATATGAAGGAACATCTAGAAAACGTTGTACAGCTTCAGTAATAAGGGCTTTTATTTGTAAGTTTTCTGCTCCCTCTACAACAATAATTACTCCACGAACCTTTGGCTTTAATGTTTTTAATATCAAGGGTTGTTCAACCTCTTCTAATTGGTATAAGACTACTTGTTCATCTCTGTCTAAATCTGTAATATCTCTAGTTCCACCCCCATCATCTCTTTCTTTAGTAACTTGTTCTGATAATTTCAAATTCTTTTCAATAACTAATTCCTCAGTGGAATCTAAATTAACAATAACGGTTGCTTCTTTAACTCCTAACATATCTGTTAATGCTTCAGTTATTTGATTTTCAAATATTTTTTCATAATCCTGCATTGATTTCGGACTAGAACTAGTTTCTATAAATCCCGAGGTTTCTTGCAAAGTCTGATCTTGGTATTCTGATTCAAACGGTGGTACTTGTTCGGTAATATTAATAAATGAAGAAAAAATCATTATAGCCATTCCAATTAGAATTAATAATAAAATCCAATAATATTTTGTTTTATTATCTTTTCCCTCACCTCCTAGTAACTGCATAAAAAAGCCTTTTTTTTCTTTAGTCACTATCTTGTCCCTCCTACTTCAAATCCGATTCTAAATAAACGACAATTTTTTCTTTTTCTATATCCCATTCCTTTTGTATAATTTCCTTTATGTTGTTTATCTTTTGCTTTAATTCATCATTATCTTCATTCATATTAGAGGAAGTATTTTTATCGTCCAAAACAATTTCTTCAATCCTTACTTCCTCAACAATTCCTATTGGGGTCTTGTCATCTATGTCGTCATCACCTTTTACCATTGCATAAACAACAATTCGATCAATTTCCCAAATATTATTTTTAATCTTTGCATCTAATATTAGCTCTAGTACCAAAATATCTAATTCTTTTTCCAATAGGTCTTTTAAATTCTTTTCCATATCATTTTCTATTTGATTTATCATCTTCGCTTGATAATCAAGTTGCCCTTGTTCTTTAATGCTATCTATAGATTCAAGAACAAACATTGTATTATTCGAATTAAGTTTATCTAATTCTTTTGATAAATCATTTATAGAAAAGCTTTTCTCAAAAATCCCTAGTATTGGGGCAATAATTATGAGAATTATTAACATTCCGAGAACTATCCTTGCATATTTTTGCATATTAGAATTAGGTAACAGTAAATCGACAAATGAAGCTAATAATATAACAAAAACTATATTCTTCACCCATTCACTGATCCATTCAATCATACGTTCACACCCTACTGAATCATTGAAGAAACATTACTTGCAGATATGATGATTGTTAATGCTAAATAAAACATTAAACTTACAGAAGCTAGTGCAGCAAAAATAAAAATTAAATTCTTTCCAATAACATTTAAAATATCAATTATTGGATTATTACCTAAAGGCTGCATTATTGAAGCAGAAAAGCTATATATAAATGCTAAAGCTAAAATTTTTAGTGAGGGGAAAATAACTATAAGTAATAAAATAAAGACTCCCGCTATTCCAACTGCGTTTTTTACTAATAAAGAAGCACCTATAACAGTATCACTTGCATCTGCGAACATCTTGCCAACTACAGGGACAAAGTTGCTGGTAATATATTTAGCTGTTCTTATCGTTATTCCGTCAGCTACTGAAGCCGATGCACCTTGTACAGAAACAACTCCAAGAAATACTGTAAATAAAACCCCCAAAAGTCCGATACTAATATTTCTTAAAAGTTTTGCCATTTGTGTTACTTGGTATTTTTCAGAAATTGAACTTACAATATAGAGAATACATGACAAAAATATTAGTGGAAAAATAAACTTATATATTATAGTTCCTATAACATTTATTAAAAAAATAATTAACGGATGAAATAAAGCAGCTGAGATAAAATTACCTGACGAAGATAGTAAAGCTAAAACTAAGGGGATTAATGCTATCATAAAATTAATCATGTCCTGAATGGCGTTTCTCGCTAGATTTAGTGCAACACTAAAACTATTAATAGCAATTATTATTATAACCATATAAGATACATAAAACGCCACTTTACTTACAGTATTATGTTCAAATGCACTTTGAATCTGCTGAAGCAGCACACTAAAAATGGTTAACATAATAATAGTTCCAATAAGTTTGGCATTATACAAAATTTCATAGAAAAAATATTTTAAAATACCAAGTAGAAAGGACTGAATATTAAAGGAATTTGACGGTAATATTAGTTCAAACAGATTCTTTTGATTTTCAGGAAAAAATCCTCCATATTCATCAATTAATTCATTCCAATATTTTTCTATCTCTTGAGTGTCAGCCTGATTAAGTCCTTCAAGAATTATTTCTTCCGTTGGACTAGCTTGGACAACACCTTGATTACAGACAAGGATAATTAGAATAAATACTGCTATAAAAAGAATTGACCTATTCATTATTACCACCCTCTAGTTAGGTATAAATTCTATTATTGTTTCAAAAATTACACTAATAATCGGGATTGCCATAACAAGTATAAGAATTTTTCCGGCCAATTCAATTTTTGAAGCAATCGCCCCCTGATCTGCATCTCTCATGATTTGTGCGCCAAACTCCGCAATATATGCTATGCCTATAATTTTTAATATAGTTTCAAGGTAAACCATATTAATATTCGCTTCTAAAGCCAACCTTTCTAAAACAGATATAATAATGGAAATTTTACTCAATATAAATAAAAATATAGTTACACCAGTTAAAACAACGATAACAAAGGCAAACTGTGGATTATTGTTTTTTAATAAAATTGCCATAATTGTTGCAATAAACCCTATCCCTACAATTTGAACAATTTCCATCTTCCCCACCTTCAATATTAACTACACTGTTTTTTATCACTTAAATAAAAATATTCTTTGTATCTCATCAAATAAATCGCCAACATAATAAGCAACCATATATAGAATTATTACAAATCCCACAACAACAACCCAATGAGCAATATCTTCTTTTCCAACCTGTTTTAGAATTGTATGAATCATTGCCAAAATGATACCCATACCTGCAATTTGAAAGATTGTACTTGCATCAAATTCCATATATTTCACCACCTAATAAATCAATATAACTAATAAAATCCCTAGTAAAATTCCTAAGTTTTTACTCAATCCTTCATACGTTTTTTGTTCCTCGCGAGCAAGTATTTCCTCTGTTTCTAAATTTTTTATAGCTAATTTAATATGTTTCATTTGATCTTCTCTATCAGAACAACCCAATTGTTGTCCAAAATTGATAAGGATCTCTCTATCTTGTTTTTTTAAGGAAGTAAATTGGATATTTTTATCAATCGCCATTTCCCAACAATCAGAGGTTGAAATACCATCTAATTCACGCAAATTTTTACTCATATCTAGAAAAATATACTTTAATTTTTGTGGAATTCTTTCACCAATATGCTCCATTATTAGATTAAGTGGTACTGAACCATAGACAATTTCCGTCTCCAACATTTGCAAAGCTTGTTGTAAAATTCTAAGTTGTGCTGGTCTTTCTTTAAAATTTCTTGCTATATAGAATCCACCAAATGTTGAAGCAGTTAAAACCAAAATCGCCCCGATTAGCTTAAGCATAAATTTTTTCCTTACTTATTAGATTATTAAGTCGTTCATCTAAAATCTTTTCTATTAACCTAACCCTATTTCTTTTGGTCAAAATGATATATCGAGTAAATATTTCTTGTTGGATTAAGCTAGAGATACTAGGTCTTTTTATTATTTCTGAAATACTACTTCCATGAGCAGTTGCAATTACTTTAACTCCTGCATTTCTAGCTTCAAAAATTGCACGCGTATCCTCCTGCCGCCCAATTTCGTCAACTATTATTACATCTGGGGACATTGAGCGAATCATCATCATCATTCCCTCAGCTTTTGGACAAGCATCTAAAACATCTGTCCTATATCCTATATTGTTTTGAGGTACTCCCTCTACACAACCTGCAATTTCCGATCTCTCATCTACAATACCAACTTTATATCCTAATAAATTTTTATTTGAATCGCCTACACTAATTTGTCTAGCAATGTCTCTTAGGAGTGTTGTCTTTCCACATTGAGGAGGAGAAATAATAAGTGTATTATGAACGCTTCTGTTATCTGAGCAATAAATATATGGAATAATTTTATTTGCTGCGCCAATAATTTGTTTGGCAACTCTAATATTAAAGCTAGAAATATCTGATATTGTTTTTACCTCTCCCTTTTCTAGGATAACTTTTCCGACAATCCCTACTCTATGTCCACCCTTAACAGTTATGTATCCTCTGCGCAACTCCTCTTCCAATCGATATATTGAATGATTACTTATTAGGTTTAATAATTTGAAGGTATCCTCCTTCGTAGAATAATAAGCTTGTTCTATATTATAAGTTAACATACCGTTAACAGAGATAAACGCATGTTTACTCTCATATACTATCTCTAACGGTCTATCTTCTCTTATTCTTATTTCTTCAATTAAATCTAATATATCTGTATTAATTTTTTTTATTATGTTACGAATACTTAGTGGTAATATTGCATAAATCTCTTCTTTCAATTGAGCAACCCCCTTGCACAAAATAATATTAAATCATCATTAATACATATGCCTGCTTGACCAATTTATGCTAAAAAGAAGAGGTGTGCTAACCTAAATATGCTATAGGATAATTTCATAAATAAAGAGCATAATAAAGTTGAACTTTATTCAGATGGAGTTTTTCACCTAAAGGTATAAGGGCAACTAAGACTTACGCTACGTTTAAACTTGCGTAAATCAAGTTTTCTTTAACTCCACCTGAATTCTAGCACTCAAGAGTACAGGTGACACTAAGACACTAAAGTGTCTAGTCGTCCTATGTGAAACTTATCCTAAATTCGTTCTCCCCACTTAACATAGCACGACTCAATGCTTTAGCATTATAGCGTGACTTGCACACTTTGTGTGTAAGTGGGAGTCTTATCATATCTGGATAAAAGTTAAGATTAATGGATTTAATGTAGGAGGAAAAAAAATGGAAATAGTTCAACAAAAAATAGCCCATTTGAAAGGGCTAGCAGAAGGTTTAGACATGTACGGAAGTAAAGATGGAAGACTTTATACTGAAATAATTGATATAATATCGGATCTAGACGATAACTTACAGCATATTGATAAGCGTATTACTGAATTACAAGACTACGTAGATGCTATCGATTTGGATTTAAATGATATAGAAAAAGAATGTTACCCAGAAGATTTTCTTGATTATGATTTGAATGAAGAAGAAAATATATATAATGATTTAGAAACAGAAGATAGTAATTTTTTTCAAGTACAATGTCCAAACTGTCAAGACATAGTATCAGTTGACTATAATATATTTAATGAAAATGAAGTTGAGAAAATATATTGCCCAATTTGTAATGAAGAAATAATTATGAATATTGATGTAATTAATGAAGAATGAAAAGACCCCACTTCTACACAAAGTGGGGCAGTTCTATTGAAATATGTATTTTTTTATGCTCTTGATACATATGCTTCATCACGTGTATCAATAATTAACTTATCACCTGTATTTATAAATAAAGGTACTTGAACAGATAACCCTGTTTCTAACGTTGCCGACTTTGTTGCTCCTTGTGCAGTATCACCTTTTACACTTGGTTCGGTTTCAGTAACCTCCAAAATAACAGTATTAGGTAATTGGATACCAATAATCTCGCCGTTATAGTCAACAATAGATACATTCATATTCTCTATTAAAAACTTAACTTCTTTTTCCAAGCGACTAACTGGTAAATTAATTTGATCATAGGATTGTGTATCCATAAAAGTATACTCGTCACCACTATTATATAAATACTGCATCTCCTTAGTTTCAATGCGAGCCTTTGGTATCTTCTCCCCGGCACGAAATGTCCTTTCTTGAACAGATCCATTTCTCATATTTCTTAATTTAGAACGTACAAATGCTGCCCCTTTACCTGGTTTAACGTGTTGAAATTCCATAATCTGATAGATATCTCCATCAACTTCTATTGTCAAACCTGTGCGAAAATCACTAGTAGATACCAATGTAAAACCCCCTATAAGATATATTATTATTACGATTAATCTATAATTATCAAATCTTTATTTGACTTAGTTAATATCTCTCTACCTGCTTCTGTAATTAAAACATCATCTTCTATCCGAACACCACCGAAATCAGGTATATAAATTCCTGGCTCAACAGTTACAATCATTCCTGGCGCTAATACAGTGTCACTTCTAGGGGTAACAGTCGGTCCCTCATGTACATCCAATCCTATTCCATGTCCAGTACCATGGCCAAAATATTCACCATAACCATATTTATTGATAATATCTCTAGTCAAAGCGTCTGCTTCTTTACCTGTCATTCCTGCTTTGATATGGTTTACTCCTTCTAATTGAGCTTCAAGAACAATCTCATATATCTCTCTTTGTTTCTCACTTGGTTTACCTACAACCACTGTCCTAGTCATATCAGAAGCATAACCATTATAATACGCCCCAAAGTCCATTGTTACAAAATCTCCTAATTTGATTTCCTTATCAGAAGCGGCACCATGTGGTAAAGAAGAACGATAACCTGAAGCCACAATTGTTGGAAAAGAAATACCACTTGCACCAAGTTCCCTCATCTTATATTCCAGTGCAAGGCTTATATCTTTTTCCTTAATATTAGGTTTAATAATATTTAAAATATATGAAAAAGCTTCATCAGCAATTTCCGTAGCCTTTTTTACAAGATTAATTTCATCATTATCTTTAATCAAACGAAGATTTTCTATTATTTGAGAAAGTGGTACTAATTCCACGTTAGAATATTTATCAGTAAATTGTTTATATAAAGAAAATGTAACAAAATCCTGTTCAAATCCTAATTTATTTATACCATTATTAATTAACAGCTCTGCAATAGTATCATTAATTGAGGCTTCATGTTTAATTATTTCATAACCAACTGCTTCATTATTAGCCTGTTCGATATAACGAAAATCTGTTACAAACATTGCTTTATCCATTGTAATCAGTGCATATCCTGAACTACCAGTAAAGCCTGTTATGTATCTTCTATTAATATCACTTGTTACTATTATTGCATCAATTTTCTTCTCTGCTATAACTTCTCTTACTTTATCTAACCTATTATTCATTAAATCACTCCTCAATCACTTAAATAATCTATAAAAAATAATAATGCAGCAATGTAGCCATATAATCCAAGTCCAGATATTTGACCAATTGCCACCGATGCAATAACCGAATGATGTCTAAATTCTTCCCGTTCATAGATATTTGAAATATGAACTTCAACCAGTGGAATAGAAACAGCAGAAATAGCATCAGCAATTGCATAACTATAATGGGTAAATGCTGCTGGGTTCATAATTATACCATCATGGTCATCTTTTGCTTGGTGTATTTTATCAATCAATTCTCCTTCATGATTAGATTGAAAAAAAGAAAGTTCAATATTCTTTTCAGTAGCAACATCTTGCATCTTACAGTAAAGGTCCTCTAATGTATTAGAGCCATAAACTGACTTTTCTCTTATACCTAACATATTTAAATTAGGTCCATTCAATATCAAAATTTTTTTCATTTTATTCACCTGATTGGCTTTTTAACAAGTATTTTATCATATTAAGTTTTATTTGAATAGTTAATTGCTATATTCGACCATCAATTTATATCTTCATTATTAAATTCAATAGCAATAGAATAACCAATAAATAAACCGATTAAAATAAATAAACTTACCATCACAGAATTAGTATAAAATCCTAATTCCTTTACAGGTTTGGTAAGATCAAAGAAAGGGCTTAATATGAAAAAAGTAAATGCCCACAACAATACCCCATAAAAAATCCCTACAAATGGACTTTTAAAGCGCACCAATAGTAGCATATAAAAAAATGAAGCGACAACAGTGAAGATAACAAAAAAAACTAATCCTACTAATTGACCTTGCCACTTAGAAATATAATCAGGATTTAATATTGGCTTCGCAAAAACAGAAGGTCCAATGTCTGAGAATTGAAAAAAATATGCTAATAAAAAAAAGATTCCCCATATAACCCCGGCTGATAAACCAATAGTTAATGAATATCTCCGCCTTCTTTTTTTATTACTTGTTCTTGAATTCTTATTATGATTTAGCATTTGTACCTCTTTTTACTTTAAATTAATAATGTGTTATATTCACTTGTAGAAAGCATATCAATAATTTTTGATACTATCTCTGAGATACTCGAATCAATATCAGTATTGTTTTTTGGTATCAATACATCTTCTTCATAAAACACCTCGAATAAATACTCATTAATATTTTCTACTGGAGATACTTTCCTTATCTTTATACCTGAGAATTTACTGATACTATTAATAAAGTCATTTTCAGTAATAAATATTCCATCTTTTGGGAATGATAAAGCATATAATAATTTAATATTATTGTGATTCTGTGGGTATAGTTCAATTTCTATATAAGGGCTTTTTTCATCATTTAAAATAGTACTAGCGTGTACCCTTACATAAGAGTTATTAATAATAGCACCTAAAGGTTGTTCAATAACTGTATGCACCATTTTAACAGGCACTTTTTCATCTAACAAATCAATAAACCTTTTAATAAATAATTCCATTCTTATTAACCCTCCTTAGCATTCTTTTCTTATTCTTCATAAAATCTTAATAATTATTCTATATACTATTATCTTATTAAGTTAAAAAAGATATTCAGCATATATACCTTCCCTTATCTCACAATAATATTTACTAATTTCATTTAAATGATTCTATTATAATGAGGTGCGTTTATATGGTTAAGAAAAATAAACAATTGTATGGTGGCCAAGCAGTAATAGAAGGAGTTATGTTTAGCGGAGACCAATTTAGTGTTACTGCTATTCGTCGCAAAGATCAAACTATTGAATATTACGAAGTTGCTAATAAAGAAGTTAATTTTATAAAAAAATTAAAAAAAATCCCCCTTTTACGTGGGATTATTTCTCTTATTCAATCATCAACAAAAGGTTCTAAGCATTTGAAGTATTCATCTTTTAAATATGATGTTGATCCAGCAGATGAATTAAGTGAGAAGAAAGAAGAAGAAAATACAAAACTAACCATAATTATTATTGTTGCAATAATTAGCATCCTATCTTTAGTAATTAGTAAGCTTGTATTTACTGCTACTCCTGCAACTATAGCTAATGTATTGTTTGGTGATTTAGTACCTAATCAACTCTTTAACAATCTAATAGAAGGTGGAATAAAAATTATTCTACTAATCACTTATATCATACTTATTTCACAAATCTCATTTATAAAAAGATTATATCAATATCATGGGGCTGAACATAAAGTAATTAATGCTCATGAAGCGGGAGAAGATTTAAATGTTGAGAATGTTATTAAACACTCCCGATTTCATTACCGTTGTGGAAGTAGTTTTATTATTTTAGCTATTATTATTGGAATAATTATTTATTCTTTATATAATATATATATAGATCCATATAGTACAACTATTGATAGAATCATTCAAAGAGTAATGTTAATTCCATTGATAATTGGTACATCATATGAAATGTTGCGTTTTTCACATATTTTCAAAGATATTCCAATATTGAAATTGTTAACCTTTCCTGGCATTGGGGTACAATACTTAACTACAAAAGAACCTGACGATGCTCAGATAGAAATTTCTATAGCTGCATTTAAACGTATGCAAGCCCTAGACAGATCACAAAATTATTGAGATAATTCATCAAAGGGAGTGTTTTTATGAAAAGATTTAACACTTTTACATGGATATTAATTTTTTTCTTAGTTATTGGATTCTTTTCAGCTTTATTGTCTAACTTTTTAGATATTATTATTCCAGTAATTATTTTTGGGTTGATTTTTTATTTCTCAAGACATCCTGAAAAACTTAATTTTTTGAAAAACAATAAAAATAATAGACAAAATCAGTATGAGCAAAAAGAACGTAAAAGTTCTTTTACTGTCATTGATGGTAAATTTAAAGATAGTAATAAAAAATAACAAATAAATAAGACTGGATAAAATGTTCACTAAAACATTTTCTCCAGTCTTTATTATGTTAGCTTTATTTTCTAAAACTTAACCTCACTTCTATAACTATTCACATATTGACTAAAATTCCATTGTTTAAAAAATTTCTCACCCGCAGCAACCCCTGATTGAAATAACTCTTTACTCTTTTCTTTAGAAATATCAAAATCAGTTGTTTTGATGCCAATCGTAGGAACAAGAATTGTTCTTACATAATTTTTTTCCTCAATATATTTCTCATCATGTGCTTCAAGCATTGTACTTATAATAGCAAAACCCATTGAAATAGGATTAGTTATTTTATGTGGCTTTCCTGTTTTTTCGGAACTTAGACGAAATCCAATTGTTGGCCACCTTGGATTTTGCTCACTATCGAATATCCATACAGGAAAATTACTTAATACTCCTCCATCAACAATATAGTTAACTTTGCAACCTCTATTTTTCTTTCTAATTATTTTTACTGGTTGAAAAAAATAAGGTATGCAACAGCTCATTCTTACTGCCTTTGCAACATCTAATGAACCAGGATCGATACCATAACGTTTAATATCATCAGGAAGAACTAACATCTCACCACTAGTTATATCCGATGCAATAATACAAAGTGTCTTCTTTAAATCTTGAAACTTTGTAACTCCTTTAGTTAATAATTTTTCTCTAGTCCACTGTTCAATATAATCTCCTGAATAAATCCCATATCTTACCCATAAATTAAATAAACTTCCTACCATAGGTATTTTTGCTATACCTTCTTTTTCAATAAATTTTGTATAATCTAAATTTAATATTTCATCTTTCAATTCATTTGCACTATAACCTGCTGCTAATAAAGCTGCAATAATTGAACCAGCTGAAGTCCCGGCTAATCTCTTCCATTCATATCCTCTTTTTTCTGCTTCACAGATTGCTCCAACTAATCCAATTCCTTTAACACCGCCTCCTTCAATAACTGCGTCAGCATACATAATCAAGCCCCCCATTACTTTATTTACATTGATTACGATAAGCATCCAATCTTTCTAATATATCTTCGTTCTCTTCTAGAAATTTAACTAAAAAAGTTATTGCTTTAATTGATTCTGGACTTAAATGATGTTCAATCCCTTCCACATCTTTATAAATTCTATCATTATCTTTCAATCCGATTATTCGTAAAAAATCTTCTAAAATATTATGTCTAGTAACGAGTTTTCTACTAATTTTCTCTCCTTTACTTGTTAAAACAAGACCACGATATTTTTCGTATATTACATACTCTTCCTTATCTAGCTTTTGAATCATTTTTGTTACTGAAGAAGGGTTTACGTCTAACACCTCTGCAATATCCGTTGCTCTTGCGTACCCCTTTTTATTAATTAATTGATAAATTTTCTCTAAATAATCTTCCATACTAGGTGTTGGCATAGATCTTCTTCCTCTCAAATAGATACCTATAAAAAGTATATTTTTATGGTTTGATAATATGCTACTGCTGTAATAATATTAAGGTACAATAACTTATTATTTTTTGGAGTGAATTTTGCTATGAATGATAAAGAAAAAACATCAGATAAGCGGAGAGAATATATTGTGCAATGGTTAAAAGAAGCAAAAGATCCTTTAACAGGTCAATCTATTGCAGAGAGGACAAATGTAAGTAGACAAATAATCGTTCAAGATATATCAATACTAAAAGCAAAAAAGGAGCCTATATATGCAACAGCTCAAGGATATATATATATTGACAGTAAAAAGCCTGATTACCCTTATAAGCGATTAATTGCTTGCAAACATACATTAGAAGAAACAAAAAAGGAATTGACAATAATTGTTGATTATGGGGTTTTTGTTAAAGATGTAATAGTTGAACATCCTATTTATGGAGAGTTGACTGCTTCCTTAAGATTAAAAAATAGAAGAGACGTATATGAATTTATTAATAAACTAGCAGATTCAAATGCTGCATTACTTTCTTCATTAACGGATGGGGTTCATCTTCACACTATTGAAGCTGAATCAATAGAACAATTAGATGAAGTTTATCTAGCATTACAGGAAGCTAATATGTTACTTTCAAAGACTGAATAAATAAAAAATCTAAATATTTATAAGCTATATTATAAAAAAATCTTCGTTAGGAAGTGAAGAATTTGATCTACAAATATAAAGACAAAGAACCTTCTATTTCACCTAGTGCATTTATTGCTGATAATGTGATAATAACTGGTGATGTTTCAATAGGAGATAATTCTAGTATTTGGTTTAATACAGTTATACGTGGAGATGTCTCATCAGTAATTATAGGTGGTAATGTTAATATTCAAGACAATTCTGTACTACATCAAAGCGAGAATATACCACTAATAATTGAGGATGGTGTTACTATTGGTCACCAATGTATTCTTCACAGTGCTACTATCAGAAAAGGATCTTTAATCGGGATGGGTTCAATTATAATGGATGGGGCTGAAATAGGTGAAGGATCCTATATCGGAGCAGGTAGTTTGGTTTCTCAAGGAAAGGTGATTCCTCCAAACACATTAGCATTTGGACGACCAGCTAAAGTTATTCGAACTTTAACTAAGGAAGAACAAGATGAATTGGTAAATTACGCTAATGAATATAGGGAAAATGCACAGTATTATAAGGCATTGAAAGAGAATAGAAACAAATAATTAAAACATAATTGTAGTAATTGATTACTGTTGGAATCTTATTAAATTTTTCGTTATTTTAGTACCAACTATTAATATCTTATGCTATAATACAATATATCTTTACATAGGGGAGAGATTACTTTGACATTCTATATAATTAAACAAATAATTCAAGAAAGAAGAAGTATTCGAAAGTATACGAAAAAAAAAGTTTTAAAAAAAGACATAATTGATATTATTGACTGTGCTAGATATGCGCCTAGTGATACTAATTCGCAGACGTGGGAGTTTTTAGTAATTAGAGACAGAAAAAAAATAGAAGAAATAGCTAAAATCACAAAAGAAGAATTAATGATAATTGCAAAAAACGCTGAAAAAAGAGGCTTAGTAAATGAAGCAAATATGCTAGTACGTTCATTCGGTCATTTCGCAACTGCATTCTCTGACGCACCAGTCCTAATTATATGTTTAACAGTACCATATACATCAAAATTTAAAGACAAAATGTTTGATCCCATTGGTGCAGTTACTAAAGAGGATTGGGAAAAAGAAGCAATAAAAAGCAATGCTTTGGCTTGCCAAAACATAATGTTAGCAGCACATTCTAAAGGCTTAGCAACATGCCCTTTTACAGGACCAATATTGCTAGCTAATAACCCTTTAAGAGAATATTTGAATTTGGATTCTTCAAAACAAATGAATATGTTAATTTCCCTTGGATACTCTGCTGAATCTCCAAAAGCACCTTCTCGTAAAGAAATCGATGAAATTTTAACTTTTATTTAAATGCACAAGTAAAAAATTGTTGAATATTCATATAAGTATACATTATTAATGCACGTCTACCCATTTTAGTATATGGATTAATATATAGACGTAGAGAATCAATAAACATTTGATCACAAATACATGGTGATTCTGAAAGGTGATAACATTCATCATGAGCTCTGCAACATGCATCTACTTGATTAATAGGAGCTCCAGGTCCACTACATCCCGGTCCACACCAATTATACCCAGGAAAAATACAAAATCCTTTTTTTTTCCTCAATCCTTTTCTCTCGTATTGCATTTCTAGTCCCCCTACAAATGTTTTAATCTTTACATAATATGCAAGCTAAAAATATTTGAAGGGATTTTTCGTTTTTTTCTATAAAATGTTTGATTGCCCTATTCTAATTCATCAATATTTTTAATACCATCTATATATTTTATAAACGCTTCTACAACTTCTGGATGAAATTGCGTACCCGAATTTTTTACTATCTCCTTTTTTATATACTCAATAGATATCCCTTTTCGATAAGACCGTTCAGATGACATTGCCTCAAAAGCATCTGCCAAAATTATTATACTTATCTCTATAGAAGGTTTTATCATGTTAGTTGGATAACCCTTACCGTCATATCTCTCATGATGATAGTAAATATAAGGGATAAGATGTTCCAATGATTTTCCTGCTTTTTCAAGTATCTGTTTGCCATATTCGGAATGCTTTTTCATGACTTCCCATTCTTCACTACTTAATGGTCCTTCTTTTTTCAATATATTATCTGGTATGTATATTTTACCAATATCATGAAGAAGTGCTCCTTTTTCTATTTCTTCAAGCTTTTCCTCTGAAAATTTCATTTCTTTAGCAATACCTTTTGCATACTTTGCTACATTTGAAGAATGCTTTAATGTATATTTGTCTTTTGCATCAACAGCTGTTGCCAATAAAGACAAAGTATTTTCAAAATAATTCTGCATATCTCGAATTCGTTTTTTCTGTTCAGTAATATTCATACCTACAAAAACGTAAAGTGAAGAAGCAGTTAACTCCCCTAAAACCTGTATACTAATAAATAGTGGAATAATACTCTTATTTGAATCGGTTATCTTTATTTCATCATAATATATTTTCTTATCCTTTATCTCTTCCATAATACTTTTGCAATCCATTATAGTATTATTAACTCCTAATAAATCCTGTAACCTCATAGATGTGTTTTCAAACTCAGATTTGTTTGAATATCCAGTTATCTTTGACATTGCTTTATTTGTATAAATAATATTACCATCTTTATCAAAAATGCAAATTAACTCACTTATACTCGATAAAATATTTTGATAATTTACTAACCAAACTTTTTCTCTTTGATAAAAATATTGAATCGGGGCTAAAACAAAAATAAAGACCATAACTCCTAAAATGATAGATATAACTACAATTCGATAATCAAAGACGGCATCTAAAATTGATTCTCCTGTAATATCTATTTTCATAATTGCTATTACATTTCCTTTTTCACTTAAAATCGGTGTATATGTAGATATATATTCACCCGATTCGTTATCCATTAATAGTTCCTCAAACATTGTTGTTTTTTTATTATAGGCATCTGTCATTAAAGGAGAAGGATTAGAATAGATTTCTCCAAAATGATTATTAACATCACCTAATCCAGAATCTGACTCGATACCATATATGAAATTACCATTTTGATAAAAAAAGATATCAATCTCCTTAACACGTTTCTTTTGTTTTTTTATAATATCTAGTTCTTCTTGTATATCTGTATAATATAAAGCTGAATTTTCCTCATCATTAGCTAATAAATGTACAATTGCACCTTTATTAATTGTGTTAGCTATAACTTCTTCCATAGTTTGAAGTTTATCCTTATCTTTTTCAAAAGCCAATCTCCCAAAACCACTAACTAAACAAAATCCAACAATAAATACAACAATTATAAGAAACATTGTATTTTTTGCAATCTTGATAAGCGATTCTTTTAATTGATAATCAAATTGAGTTCTAATCCGTACATTTAATATATGATAAATAAGCACAATTCCAAAAAATAATTGAATACTCCATTCTATAAAGTGCTTAATCCAATGTAAAGTAACATAAGAAAGATCAATATATATATTATAAATTAATAAAACAAAATACCCAAAAGAAAGAATAAAAAAAGGTATGTATAATAGTTTGTTTACTATACTTTTTAAATCTGAAATAATCCTTTCTTCTTTTAACCACTTATATAAACCTACTCCAGCCATTAAGCTACCTATAAAAGCTATAATCATAAAAATAATATCATGAGAAATATCTGCAACGAATAGTAATAAAGGTAATGCATACAGCAAAAAAGATAATTTCTTCCCAAAGAAAAGAAATCTTCTTCCTAGTTCAAATAAGGATAAATAAGCTATAAAATAAATATAAAAATGTATATCTGAGGTTACAGAAGATTTGTTATAAATATAAAAGATTAAATCTATCCAAGTTACAATCCCCATAATAAAGAAATAAAATATTATTACTAATATAGGATTTTCTTTCATCCATAGATGACGCTGTCTCTTGAAAAAATGTAATAAAAAACTAATACCAAGAAAAAAAAGACCAAAGGCAAATAATAAGTAGTCTAAATATTGAATATATACTCTTGAAAAAAAATCGATCATATATTTGCTCCTCTAATTATATATATCTATATTTCCATAATTATCTTTAATAAGAAAATTCGACACAATCTGATATTTCCCTTTTTCATTTTCAACAAAACAATAAAATAAAATAAGGCTGCTGAAAATGTTCTAGTTCAAGGCACCGCTTAAATCGAGGAACGGAGCTTACTTAACGTAAGTGAGTACCAAAGATTTAAGCTGTAACGAAGAAATTGAGCATTTTCAACAGCCTAAAGTTGCTCAGAAAGAGCAACTTCTTAATTAATATTTGTGTCACACCATTATTTTACAAATATCGTTTGTAAACTCGACTGGGTCAGTGATTGTTAATCCTTCAATCAAAAGAGCTTGATTATATAACAATTTTGTATACAAATCTAATTTGTCTTTATCTTTTTCAAAAGCATCCTTTAATGATTCAAATACCTCATGATTCATATTAATTTCCAAAACTTTATCAGCTTTTATATTTGAATTATCAGGCATTGTTTTAAGTATTTTTTCCATTTCTATCGATACTTCACCATCCGTAGATAAACATACTGGATGGGTCTTTAATCTTTTTGATACCCTAACATCCTTTACTTTATCTGATAAAATGTTCTTCATATAAGAAAAAAGTTCTTTGTTTTCTTCTGCTGACTCAGTATTATCTTGATTTTCTTCTTCAATCCCTAAGTCGCCACTTGATACAGATTTGAATTCCTTTTCTTTATAAGTCATCAACATCCTAATTGCGAATTCATCAATTTCATCTGTGAAATATAAGATTTCATATCCTTTTTCTGCTATTACTTCTGTCTGAGGAAGTTTTTCAATTCTTTCATTGTTTTCCCCTGAAGCGTAATAAATATACTTTTGGTCTTCAGGCATTCTTGATACATATTCATCTAGGGTTACCAGCTTTTTCTCTTTTGATGAATAGAACATCAATAATTCTTGCAATACTTCTTTATTACTTCCAAAATCACTATACACTCCATATTTCAACTGTCTCCCAAAGGAATTATAAAATCTTTCGTACTTCTCTCTATCATCTTTTAATAAGTCTAGCAATTGACTTTTAATTTTACCTTTAATATTTTTAGCAATTAACTTCAATTGTCGATCATGCTGCAACATTTCCCGCGAAATATTAAGAGATAAGTCTTCCGAATCAACCATTCCTTTAACAAAACTAAAATAATCTGGAAGTAAGTCTGAGCATTTTTCCATAATCAGCACGCCATTTGAATAAAGCTCTAATCCCTTTTCAAATTCCTTTGAATAGTAATCATAAGGCATCTGTTCTGGAATAAACAATATAGAGTTATATCTTACAACACCATCAACACTAATATGGATATGCTTCAAAGGCTTGTCAAAACCATAATGCTTCTCAGCATAAAAATTCTCGTAGTCCTCAAGTGTTAGTTCACTTTTATTCTTTCTCCAAATAGGAACCATACTATTAATAGTCTGTTCCTGTTTAACTTCTTCGAATTCATTCTCGCTATCCTCTTTAGGGATACTTTCTGTAACATCCATTTTTATAGGGTAACGAATAAAATCAGAGTATTTCTTTATAATTGCTTTTAAACGATACTCTTCTAAGTACTCATCATACATCTCATCTTCTGTATTCTCTTTGATTTTTAAAATAACCTCTGTACCAATATCAACTTTATCAGATGAAACAATTGTGTAACCATCTATACCTTTAGATTCCCACTTGTAAGCATCATCACTACCTAAAGCCTTACTAATTACAGTAACAACATCGGCTACCATAAAAGCTGAATAAAAGCCAACTCCGAATTGACCAATGATATCATGTCCATCTTTCAATTCATTTTCATTTTTAAATGCTAAAGAATCACTTCTAGCAATAATTCCAAGATTATTCTCAAGCTCTTCTTTTGTCATTCCAATACCAGTATCAGTGATTTTCAAGATTCTATTTTCCTTGTCAACTTCTACCTTTATGTAATAACTATCTTTATTAAATGTTAACGTCTCATCAGTTAATGCCTTATAATAAATTTTATCAATCGCATCACTTGCATTTGAAATTAATTCTCTTAAAAATATCTCTTTGTGTGTATAAATAGAATTAATCATCATTTCTAATAATCTTTTAGATTCTGCCTTAAACTGTTTTTTTGCCATTCATTTTTTCTCCTTTCAATATAAAGCCAAACTTTATTCAGATGGAGTTTTTCACCTAAAGGTATAAGTGCAACTAAGACTTACGCTTCGTTTAAACTTGCGTAAATCAAGTTTTCTTTAACTCCACCTAAATTCTAGCACTCAAGAGCACAAGTCATGCTAATGTGCTAAAGCACTTAGTCATGCTATGCAAGTGACGCTAAGACGCTAAAGTGCCAAGTCGTCCTATGTAACACTTATCCTAAATTCATTTTCCACCACTTAACATAGTAAGACTAGGGAACTTTGTTCCCTTAGTGAGACTTGTGTTCTTGATTATTCTTCTATGTTTATCTTCGTTGTGTGCATAGCACGACTTAATGCTTTAGCATTATAGCTTGACTTGCGCACTTTGTGTGTAAGTGGGAGTATAATCAATCAGGATAAATACTACGTTATATACTAAATTTGTTGACTTTTAAAAAGTCTTAAAACTAAATATTTAGCACTCTATCATCTTGAGTGCTAAATATTATTTTAATAACTTTAAGAGTTTGAGTCAATATGCTAAATGCACTATATGTTTTCCCACAGAAAAAAACCTGATATTAATTTATTAACTATTTAGTAAACTATTATACAGGTTTTGTCCTAATTTACGAACATCTTGTGTAGCCGCAGTTGATACAATGCTTGCAGCCTTCTTCGTTTACTAGTGAAGCACCACCACAGGCTGGACATAAATCTAATGAATCAGGCAAGAGATCATCGACGAAAGTATTATCTAAAACAAATCCAATCTCATCATTTACACTATGTTTTTCTAAAGAGATATCCGAGGTTGCTGCTATTGGGTCATCCGAATAATCACCATCCATATGAACTTCAATCGCCTTGGCAACAGCATCTGCAATTGATTCAACACGATTCGCCCCAAACCCTACTGCACCTGAGCCACCTATTCCTTTAAGATGTTTAATCAATAATCTAGCCTTGTTACCATCAGGTATCTCACCAAATCTTAAGAATAAAGTGGATACCCTACCTAATGCCTCAGACATTGCAAAAACATCACTACCAGCTTTACCTACATTTACAATAACCTCAAATGGTTTACCATCTACATCATTTATCGTAATGTACGCTTTTCCTAACGGTGTATTTAATTTATACGTCGCACCCATCAATTTCTTTGGTCTGCGTCTATATTCCTTATCAAGTTTACCTTCACTATTTTCCTTAATTTCTTTCTCTTCTATAGAAAGCACCTGTTCATCGCGACTTCCATCACGATATATTGTTACTCCCTTACAACCTAACTCATATGCATATTCATATAGTTTCTTAGTATCTTCAACTGTAAAATTTGCTGGCGCATTAGCTGTCTTACTGATTGACGAGTCTACCCATTTTTGAATTACTGCTTGTACCTTGATATGATCTTCTGCAGTTAAATCCATAGCAGTTGTGAAATAATCTGGCAATTCTTCACTTGGGTTTTGTTCCAACCATTCTCTTGCGATAGGGACATATTGCTTGTCATTTCCAAGTCTACTTTGACGTACATATTCAAAAGCAAAATATGGTTCAATACCTGTAGAAGTCCCAACCATAGTACCAGTACTTCCAGTAGGAGCTTGCGTAAGTGTCGTTACATTTCTTATCCCTCTATTTTTAATAGCTTCCTTAACTTCCTCATCAAACTGTTCGATAAATTTGCTTTGTAAATATTTATCTCTATCAAACATTTTAAAAGAACCTTTTTCTAAAGCGATTTCTGTAGAAGCCATATATGCTTGCTTTGCAATAAAATTATATAATTTATCTAAAAATACAATACATTCTTGACTACCATATCGTATTTTTATTTTTATAAGCATTTCTGCCAAACCCATAGTTCCTAAGCCGATTCTACGTTCATTCATTTGGTTTTCTTTATTTTCTTCAAAATGATAAGGAGTAGCATCTATAACATTATCCAAGAATCTAACTGATATCTTGATTGTTTCACTTAGACTATCCCAATCTACCTCTTCATCCTTCACAAATTTCGCCAAATTTATCGATGACAGATTACAAACGCCCCATGCTGGCAGACCTTGCTCTGCGCAAGGATTTGTACAGACTATTTGATTAAAATACCAACTATTAGACAAGTCATTATAGTGCTCGATAAATACTATTCCAGGCTCTGCAGATTTCCATGCAGATTCAATGATTTCATGCCATATCTCTCTAGCTTTAATAGTCTTATGTATCTTAATCGGTTTCCCAAGCTGTTGCCATTTCTTTATGTCTCCATCCCAAATCTCATCATATTCTGAATCTGTGGTATCTGGAAATATTAAATCCCAATCAAGATCTTCTTTAACTGCTGTCATAAAAGCATTGCTTATTCCAAGTGATAAATTAGCATTTGTGATAAGATCTCTTTTCTGTTTAATTGTGATAAATTCCATAATATCCGGATGCCAGTCGTTTAGCATTAACATCAAAGCACCTCTACGACTTCCACCCTGTTCAATCAATCCAGTGGTATAACTAAATAAGCCTCCCCATGAAACAGCTCCACTTGATGAACCATTAACACCTTTTACAACACCCCTTCTTGGTCTTAACGATGAAAGGTTAACTCCAACTCCGCCACCACGTGACATGATTTCAGTCATCTGTGTTAATGTATCCATTATTCCACCACGACTATCCTTTGGTGAGGGAATAACGTAACAATTGAAAAGTGTTAATTGATCATTTGTACCTGCACCAGCTGCAATTCTCCCTGCTGGTACTAACTTCCAATCATCTAATACATGACGAAATTTTTCTTCCCACTCTTTTCTTTTTTCTGGAACTTCAACAGCAGCAATCGCTTGAGCTAAACGATTCCACATCTGTTCTGGAGTTATCTCGATAGGCTTTTTCATATCATCTTTTACAGTATCAATAACTTGTCCACTTCTTAACTCAACTTTATATAAATTATCTTCAATAGATAATACCTTCCCAATTTCCTTTTGAGGAAACTTTGGATCATCTTTTGTTAAGATAATTACAGTATCACCAATGAAAATATCGTCGTTAGCTTCATCTTTTAACGCATACCTATCTAAAAAAATTTTTTCGCTTAATCCTTCTAATTGTGAACAAGTATTTTTTTTCATATTAAGTCACCTTTCATTACAAAATTTCCGTAAAACCCTTAGTACTAAAGATTTATCCCGTTCCTATATATTGTGCATTATTGTTATTATACAATACTATATATTGAGATTCCAATGACAAAACTAGCAAAAAAATGAGTTTGATTTAATAAATCTAATCCAATTTAACTATTTCTACTTTATCCTTATTTTTTTAATTTTAGTTATAATTTTATAAAGTCTCACTTAGTTCTGTTTTTAACAGAACTAAGTGAGACTTATCCTAAATTCAACTTCCTCGACTTAAATTAAGTGGGAGTTCTATCATATCTGGATAATTTATTTTGCAAAATAAATCAAAGCTAATTCATTTTTTTGAATTAACTTTGATTTCAAAAGATAACAGACTTCGAAAATATTTGACTACCCATTATGTCCAGTATATTTTAGTATTGGTTTTCTAGCCGCGTTCACCTCGTCTAAACGTCCTACTACAGTTGTATAAGGTGCCTCTAAAATATTATCAGGATTATTTTCTACTTCTTTAGCAATCCCTATTAATATATCGATAAAATTGTCTAGTGTTTCCTTACTTTCTGTTTCGGTTGGCTCTATCATTAAACACTCTTCTACTATTAATGGAAAATAGATTGTTGGAGGATGTACTCCATAATCTAACAACCTTTTCGCAATATCTAGTGTTCGTACACCATTCTTTTTTTGTTTAGCTCCGGAAATTACAAATTCATGCATACAAAATCTTTTGTAAGGAACTTCAAAATAACTTTCAAGCTTTTTTAACATATAATTAGCATTAAGGACAGCATTAATAGAGACAGCCTTTAGTCCCTCTGGTCCCATTGTTTTAATATAGGTATATGCTTTAACGAGTACACCAAAATTACCATAATATAGCTTAACTCTTCCAATAGAATTCGGAATATCGTAATTTAAATAAAACCTATCTTCTTCCCTTGCAACTATTGGTTTTGGTAAAAACGGAGTCAAAATGTTTTTCACCCCAACCGGTCCCGCCCCAGGACCTCCTCCTCCATGCGGAGTTGAAAACGTTTTGTGAAGATTAAGGTGTACAACGTCAAATCCCATATCGCCAGGTCGAGTTATCCCTAATATCGCATTTGCATTAGCTCCATCATAGTATAATAAACCACCAGCATCATGAATAATTTTTGCAATTTCTAAAATATCCTTTTCAAATAGTCCTAATGTATTTGGATTAGTAAGCATTAATGCAGCGGTATCTTCTCCAACAATATCTTTTAAAGCATTTACATCAACATTCCCGTCAGTATTAGAATTAACAGTAATTACTTCTAGCCCCGCGATAATTGCTGAAGCTGGATTAGTCCCATGAGCGGAATCTGGAATTATCACCTTAGTTCTTTTATAGTCTTTACGACTATTATGATAAGCCTTAATCATCATTAATCCAGTCCATTCACCATGTGCACCTGCAGCTGGCTGTAAAGTTACTTTATCCATACCAGTTAATTCTTGAAGATTTTCTTGTAAATTATACATTAATTCTAATGAACCCTGAATAGTCGACTCTAATTGATATGGATGAATCCAATTAAAACCGGAAAATCTCGCAATATCTTCATTCACCTTTGGATTATATTTCATTGTACAAGAACCTAATGGATAAAATCCTGAATCAACACCATGATTTCTATTAGACAATTCAGTATAATGCCTTATTAAATCTACTTCTGATACTTCTGGAAATTCAGGTGCACTATCACGCATTAACTCTTTAGGTAATAAATCTGTCAATTCCACCTCTGATACATCTAAAGCAGTCAAACTATAGGCTGTTCTTTCCTTTTTACTCAGCTCAAAAATGAGGGCTTTTTCTTTTCTCATAGCAATCCCTCCAATATAGCTGCAAACTCATCTATTTGCTCTTTTGTTTTTTCCTCTGTAACTGCAATTAACATTGCACCATTCATTGAAAGGTAATGTTCGCTTAAATCATAGCCACCAATAATATTATATTGTAATAGCTTATTATTAATTTCAAAAACTGGCTTTGATAACTTAATAACAAATTCATTAAAAAATGGACTATCAAAGACAGCTTCTACACCATCAATCGCTGTGATAACTTTGTAAGCATAATGAGCTTTTTTAATATTTTGTTTTGCCACTTCTTGAATACCCTCTTTGCCCATCGCACTCATATAAACGGCTGAAGCTAAAGCCATAAGAGCTTGATTTGAGCAAATATTTGAAGTCGCCTTTTCACGACGTATATGTTGCTCACGTGCTTGTAAGGTTAAAACAAAACCCCTGTTACCCTCTTTATCTGTTGTCTGTCCAACAATACGTCCCGGCATTTTTCTAACCAGTTTTGAAATAGTAGCAAAAAATCCAGCATGTGGTCCACCTAAGGAAGGAGGAATACCCATTGGCTGACAATCTCCAATAACTATATCTGCTTTATAATCACCAGGAGATTTCAAAATCGGTAGCGCCATTGGATTAACGCTCATAATATATAAAGCTTTATTATCATGTGCAATTTTTTCAATTAAGGATAATTCTTCAATTATTCCAAAAAAGTTAGGATATTGCACTATAACAGCTGCAGTTCGATTATCTACGACTTTTTCAAGTTCATTTAGATCAGTTTTGCCATCTTTAAGCTTTACTTCAATAACTTCTATACCCAGACCTTTTGCTCTGGTCTTTAGTATTTCTCTAGCTTCAGGATGAACAGCAGCAGAGACTACAACCTTGTTTAAGCCTGTTGTTGCTATTGCCATTGCTGCCGCTTCTGCTAATGCAGTTCCTCCATCATACATTGATGAATTTGCAGCATCCATACCAGTTAATTCAGCTATTAAAGTCTGAAATTCAAATAATGCTTGGAGTCCTCCTTGACTAATCTCAGGTTGATAAGGGGTATACGCAGTATAAAATTCTGAGCGGGCAATAACGTGATTGACTATACTAGGTATAAAATGTTGATATACTCCAGCACCTAAGAAACTAGAATAATCATTTATGGTTATATTTTTATTCGCCAATCTAGACATATATGTAACGATTTCTTGTTCTGACATCGCTTTAGGAATATTTAATTTACCCTTTCGGATAATATTAGGAACATCAGCAAATAAATCCTCCTCAGATTTTATACCAATTGCTGCCAACATTTCTTCTCTATCCCTTTTAGTATTTGGAATATATCGGGATTCCATTTTTATATTTACCCTCCCCTTAATCTCTATCTTGCAAAAATGCTTCATACTCCTCTGCTGATAGCAATTGTTCTAAATCAGACTTATCACTTACTTCAACTGTAATAATCCAACCATTTTCATATGGTTTCTCATTTAAAAGTTCTGGTGAATCCTCTAGATTTTCATTCACTTCCAATACTTTTCCACTTAATGGTGAATATATTTCTGATACAGCTTTTACAGATTCAACTGAACCAAAAGTCTCTCCTATAACAACCTGATTCCCTACTTCAGGTAACTCAACGAAAACAATATCCCCTAATGAAAGTTGAGCGTAATCAGTAATTCCAATACGCACCTTGTTATCACCTATTACCTCCACCCATTCATGCTCCTTACTATACTTAAAAGATTTATTCACATCACTCATTTAATACCCTCCTTTATTTTGCCCTTTTATAAAAAGGTGTCTTTACAATTTTTGCTTTCACTTTTTTATTTCTAATTTCAACAAATAACTCATTTCCAATATCCGCATATTCTTTTTTTATTAATGCTAACCCTACATTTTTTTTCAGTGTTGGTGATTGTGTTCCTGTAGTAATCTTACCTATTAGCTCATCATTTGAATATACTAAATAATCAGATCTAGGTATACCTCTTTCAATCATTTCTACACCTATCAATTTTCTGTCAGCTCCACTTTCCTTTTGTTCTTTTAACACATCCCTCCCATTAAAATCTCCTTTATCTAATTTTACAAAAATACCTAATCCAGCTTCAATTGGTGTTATAGATTCAGAAAGCTCTTGTCCATATAAAGGAAGTCTGGCTTCAAATCTTAATGTATCTCTCGCACCAAGTCCACAAGGAATAACACCATCTTCTTTTCCTATCTCTAATATTTTTCCCCAAAGGTTCAGTGCATTTTCATTTAATGTATATAATTCAAAACCATCTTCACCTGTATATCCTGTTCGGGAGATAAGCACTTTTATACCATCTATATTGACATCATCGACAAAATTATATGTTTTTATAGTAGATAAATTAGAATCAGTAATTTTTTGCAACACTTTTTCAGCTAACGGTCCCTGAAGTGCTAATTGAGATATGTATTTTGAAATATTTATTAATTTAACATCCCCTTCAATATTACTTTCTAACCAGTTCATATCTTTTTCAATATTAGAGGCATTAATTACAAGCAAATAATAATCTTCGGAATATCTATATACCAGTAAATCATCAACTATACCTCCATTAGGAAAACACATGGGACTATAAAGTACTTTACCATCAATCAATTTGGAAACATCATTTGTTAATAATCTTTGCAAATATTTTAATGAATCCTTTCCTTTTACCTCAACTTCCCCCATGTGAGAAACATCGAACAATCCTGCCCGTTCCCTAACCGCTTGATGCTCTTCCAAAATACTTGAAAATTGTACTGGCAATTCCCATCCACCAAAATCTATAATTTTTCCTCCATATTGTTTATATAGTGGATAAATTGATGTACGTTTCAAAGTTGTCATAAAAGTACCCCCATTAACATATTATTAAAGTTTTCTGGATAAATAAAAAAACATAGTAAAAAAGATAGAAAAATATCTTTCTTACTCTGTCCTATTTGCCTGAAAGTTACCCTTAATATTAAGGTTTCCTCTTTGGCGGTCAATTAATGACTCTCTCCAGAGCTGCGTCCAGTAAAAGTACTTTTGCCTGAGAGATTCACCATAATAGTTTGCTCCTTCGGCTCTACACTTAAGTAGTCTCTCCTCTTACTTTCATACGCTAATATTCAATTATAAGACTTATTTTCAGAAATATTATATCAATTAATACAATTATTTAATAGTTATTTTCAAAAAAATTTAAGTATTAAAAAAATAAAATATAGACAGACTAAATAACTCTATAAAGCCGAACTTTATTCAGATGGAGTTTTACTCCACCTGAATTTATGTGAGACTTATCCTAAATTCATTCTCCCCCACTAAACGTTGCGAGACTAAGGAATTTTGTTCCCTTAGTGAGACTTGTTCACTTTGTATGAAAGTGGGTGTATTATCATATCTGGACAAACACACATTATTTTAACAAAAAAGTGCAAACTAATATTGAATAGTCTAGCATAAGGTGGTAATAAATATGCCGATAATTAATCAAATAAAAGATAAGATTTACTACTCTAACCTTAATGATTTAAATGTACCCATTTATATCGATCAACAATGGAAATATAAATTACAAGATTTATATAATCAAGATGGACCATGGGATTCATGGAATATATTTAAACTTGCATATCAATCAGAAGAGGTACTTCAAGTTAAAGACTTCGATGAGCTTCAAAGTCTGACACAAATACCAAAATTATTACCCTATTCACATCAGATAGAAACAGCAAAAAAGGTGTTAAATGAAATGCATGGTAGAGCAATCTTAGCTGATGAAGTAGGATTAGGTAAGACAATTGAAGCTGGTTTAATAATAAAAGAATATATGATTAGAGGTCTTGTAAAGAAAATATTAATTTTAGTACCAGCATCACTTGTTCTTCAATGGACACGAGAACTTAATCAAAAATTTGGAATTCCGGCTGTTGCTCAAAAAAAGGAATGGATGTGGGATAAATATGATATTTTAGTTGCTTCAATGGATACATCTAAGAGAAAACCCCATTCAGATTATATTATGAAACAACATTATGACATGTTAATAGTTGACGAAGCGCATAAATTAAAAAATAGAAAGACAAAAAATTGGGAGTTTATCAATAATATAAGAAAAAAATTTATCTTATTATTAACCGCCACACCTATTCAAAATGATATGACCGAATTATATAATTTGGTATCTATATTAAAGCCAGGACAGTTCGGAAAATTTTATAGCTTTCAAAAAGAATATATGAAGGATAAAAGAAATCCGAAAAACCAAGAATTATTAAGACAAGAAATAGATAAAGTAATGATTAGAAACAAACGAGCAGATGAAAATATAGATATAGATTTTACAAAAAGAATAGTTAAGTCCATTCCAATTAAATTAACAGAACCCGAACAAATACTTTATCAGGAAATAAGTAATTTCGTTAAAGGTCACTATAATGATTTCATTAATTATCAAAATCCATTTACTTTAATAACCTTACAAAGAGAGATTTGTAGTAGCCGTGATGCTGCATTTATAACCTTGGTAAATATTTTTAAAAACACAGAAAATAATGAGTATTTAAAAAATGAAATACTAAGACTTGTACAAATCGCGAAAAAAGTAAAAATACAATCAAAAGCTGAAGAAATAATAAAATTAACAAAAAAAATTAATGATAAAGTTATTATTTTTACTGAATACCGTGCTACTCAAGAATTTATAATAAGCAAACTTGCAGAACAACATATATATTCAGTACCTTATCGCGGTGGATTTAATAGAGGAAAAAAGGATTGGATGATGGAGTTATTTCAAAAAAAGGCACAAGTAATGGTTGCTACAGAAGCAGGTGGTGAAGGTATTAATCTTCAGTTTTGCAATCATATTATTAACTATGATATGCCTTGGAACCCTATGAAAGTTGAACAAAGAATTGGACGTGTTCATCGTTTAGGACAAACAAAAGATGTATACATATATAACCTTTCTACTAAAGATACAATTGAAGAGCACATCCTATTTCTTCTAAATGAAAAAATAAAAATGTTTGAAAATGTCATAGGCTCATTAGAAACAATTCTCGAAAACCTTAATATCAATAATATTGAGAGTAATATTATTGACATTATGATAAATTCCCAAAATGAAAACGAACTTAGAGAACAACTATCATCATTTGGAGATAAAATTAATACTGTTAGAAAAAAAATTCATCAATAGGAGTGGTACTATATATAATGAATCAGATTTGGGTAAGAGAGTATTTAAAAAAATATTTTATAGAGAATGAATGCCAAATAATTGAAGAAGGATTAGGTCATATAGAGGTTAAACTTTCAAAAGAGGTAGACAAAGACCTAACAAATCGGCCATATTATTGGACTTTCGTTGAAAGAACTGGTACTGAACCCGAAACACTTACATTAAATTTCATTTTAGATTCTGATAAAGCTCCTAAAGAAAAACGTGGGGAAGAGATTAGTATTGGATCTGAAAGACTTAAACATATCTTTAATTCAGCAAAAAAACGAGGCATGGCTGTTAGATTATATCAGCAATTTTCCAGTAGAAATAAATTTAACATTCCAAAAAACTTTACTCCATGGTTGGGGGTAAATTACAAAATTGAATTTTTATGTGACAAAAAAAAGGATAAAATAAGTTCATTAGGGATTAGTATGGGTAACGGTGAGATGAAAGAAAATTTTATGAATTATCTTAATAATATAAGCCTTGGACCATTACTACCACCAAACATACCTATAATATCTACATTTATAACTTTACGTGAAGCTGCACTTCAATTAGAAGAAAAGATAATGCTTGAAATATCAAAAGAAGATTTTACATGGGCAAATGATGCTTATGTAAAACTTCAAGATGAGATTAATCAATTAGAAGGATACTATTCTAATAATTTTGTTAAAAATAAAGAAAATTTTGATAATGAAATGTTGCTTGTCGAAAAAGAAAAAAAGATTGAAGAAGTTAAATGGCAATACTCACCTAGAATAAAAGTAGTACCAATTAATTATGGGCTTTTTTACTTAGAATAAACAATATATAATATGTCGAATATTTTTTATATTTCTAAAATATATATATTAGGGGACAAGATAATATTAATCTTTTCCCTTTTTTCTTCTCTGTTCGCTAAAACTTCTTATTAAACGGACGACATAATATAACAGACATTGCCCTTAATCCTAAATACAATTAGATTTAACTATCTTGTCAATTTGATTTCATTAATGAGGTGAGTTCTATGTATTTTTTAATAAAAAGAATTTTCCCAATTTTGTTAACACTTATACTACTGCTAATACCATATCAAGAGGTTTTTAGTTATTCTGATAATATTAATAATGAAAAAATAAAGCAGTGGTTAAATCAAATTAATCCTGACATTGAAACTTATAACATTACATCTCTTAATAAAGACTACGAACTTATTTATTATTTAATAAAAAATAAATATTACGGATATCTTGTTATTAATAAAGATAATGAGATTATCGAATACGGTGAAGGTTTAAATGTTCCATATTCAACTGATGTAATAATAAATACAAATAACCAAAAATATAAAATGATAGATATTGTTTACTTTTCACCAATTGAGAACTACTGGGAACTAAATATTTATAATAATAAAGTATTCATTGAAGGATATTCTGGAGAATGGCTCCTTGACCTAACAGACTTTAAAGGAGTTAATAATATTAATTCACTAAATTTAAACGACAAAATTGAAGATACTTATATTAATAGCAAACTAATTTTCGATCCTTATGAAAATCTATTGTGGTTGTTTAAAAAAAATAAACAGTCAATTGTTACAGAAACTGAACTGAAGGAAATGTTAAGAAGTAATGAAAAAATATTATTTAGTGGTAAAAAATATAATAATCAAGCAGATTTTGCCTATTCAATTATTGGATATCAATCTTTTGATAATAAATTATATATCGCAACATACGATCCTCGTTTAAATATAATAAGATATATTTCATACGACAATCTAATTTGTTTTGGGAGTTTTTCATTATACAAAGATCTTGAAAAAGATAAATTTAAATTAAGCCGTTTTTTTTAATCGATTTGCAATTACTTTTAAGGTAACTGGTATTAAACCAAACCAATGAATTGATGTTGAGCTTTTAACATTTTTCTTCCTTTTCTTTTTTGGTTTTTCTATAAAATGAACAAATTCAATTGTTAAATATTTAAGAAAATCATTCATTATTCAACACCCATTTTTATTTTTATTATTAGCAAAATAGTTTCAATTATTCTTTAAAATTTATACATTTTACTATCTCAGCAACAATTTCGCTAATCTGTTTACCTCCAGTTTCTATAGTATAATTACTTGCCTCTTTATATAGTTTTTGTCTTTGGTTCAATAAATTTGTTATTTGAGATAACAAATTTATTTCATTTTTTAATAAAGGTCGGTCCGTATCTTCTTTTATACGAGCATATATCTCCTCTGGAGAAGCTTGGAGCAATATTACCAGAGAATCGCACATCGCAATCCTATTCTTTTTTGATAAAACAATGCCTCCTCCAGTAGAAATAACCGAAGGAGAATTACTATTAATTACGCTACTAAATACCACTGTTTCTAATCGACGAAAATATTCTTCTCCCTTAGTGGAGAAAATTTCATTAATACTTGTTCCTTCCTTCCATTCAATTTCTTTATCTGTGTCTATATAATTTATAGCTAAATGCTTAGCCAATTCAATTCCAACTATAGTTTTCCCAGTTCCCATAAAACCGATTAAAATAATATGTTTATTAAATTCTCGCATTATAAATCTCTCCTAATAACTACTATCTACGCCTTAAAGAATATTTTCTAAATTCTTCAACATCCTCAGCGGTTCCTAAAACAAGCAACGTATCTCTTTTTTTAATAATCGTATTCCCATGAGGAACAATAGTCTCTCCTTTACGATAAATAGAAAATATTAAGATATCCCCTGGTAAATTAATTTTGTTTAAGCTTTTTCCAATTAATTCTCTGTTAAAGACATCAACCTCTTCAACCAAAAGATTGCGTTTATCTTCAAGAATATTTGTTGTCTGCGGATACCTAACCATATTTCCTAATAAATTTGATGTAGATATTCTTGGATTAACAACCCTTACTTTTTCATTTTCTTGAGCTTTTCGATAGATATTAGAATCTGATATTAATACAATAATATCATGTGAATCAAACTGCGATGATATTAATTCAGCCATCTTATAGTTTGCATCATCGTTACCAATACTTATAATGATTGACTTGGCATTGTTAAGATCAGCTTGTTGTAAAATACCAATATCAAAGAAATCACCATATAAAACTTCAAATCCGTTTTCTTCAGCACTTAATCTTCTATCTTCTTCACATATCACAAATAACACACGTACATTTTCTTTTAATAATCGTCTTGCTGTTAATATAGTCTCCTCTGTTACTCCAATGATTACAACATGTCTATCATCTTCATAGTCTTTCTTTGTAGGAATTAATTTATTAAATGTTATTGGTGAAATAATACTAGTAAAAATTGCAACTAATAGGATAGCGCCACTAGCTTCTTCCGATATTGCCCCTATTTCAACACCAATTGCTGCAGCTGCTATTGTCAAACTTAATTGAGAAGAAAGAAGTATTCCACCAGATATAGATTCCTTCCAAGGAAATTTTAATCTCAACAATAATGCAGGTACACCCTTAATTATATAAGTAAGTACGAGTAAAATAGGCACAAGTAGCAATGCTTTTGGATTATCAACAAAGATAGAAAAATCAAAATTAACTCCAACTAAAATAAAGAAGATTGGAATTAAAAATCCGAAACCGATTGCATCGATTTTCATCGATATCTGTTCACGAAAATTTTGAGTAACTAAAGAAACAACTATCCCAGCTAAAAATGCACCCAAAATAACTTCCACTCCAATAGATTGAGCAAGAACTAAAAATAGTACCATAAGTGCAAAAGAACCTCTAATTGCTATTTGTGAAGTACCATTCGTTAAATCTTTTAATACTGGGTTTCCTTTCATTCGCGTACTTAAACGATATATGAAAAATACTAATATTAAGAATAAAAATATTAATAAAATTTTTGGACTTAATCCTTCACTAGATAATGAAAGTGTTACAGAAATTAAAATCATCGTTACAAAATCAGCGATAATTGCACCTGTAATAATATATAATCCATAAGTAGTATTAAGAATGTCCTTCTCCTTTAAAATAGGCATAACTATTCCTAAAGAAGTAGTCGCAATTATTAACGCCATAAATATTGGATAACTAATTAAATCAAACTGCTGTAATCCAAGCGAAGCAATATAAGCTAGACCAATCGTAATGGCCAAAATTATTAAAGAAAGATTAATTGGCTTTTTAATAAATTCCATTATTGAACTACCTGAACTTTTAGGCTGTTTTTTTGTAAAAATTTCAAAATCAATTTCTAGTCCAGCTGTGAACATTAAATATGATAGTCCGAAAAATTCTAAGAATTCTAAAGATTGATCCATTTGAATAATATCAAAGCCGCTTTTACCAATTATCATACCAACAATAATTTCTCCAACAACAACTGGTATAGTAATTCTTTTTATTTTGCTTAAAACTATTGGAATAAAAAATGATAGAACCATAACTATTAATAACGATGTAAGGGAAAAAGCAGACTCTTCCAAAGTAAACACCTCTATGTTCATAATTTTCTATTAAACTAAATAATTGCAAGAATAGTAGTTTTAACACAAACATAAATAAATTCTACTTATCTATTTTATTATTTATTCATTTTAATATTAATAAAAAAAATATATCTACTATAATATTAATACATACTTTAATAAAGTGTAGTTTCCACATTTTAATTATATACAAAAAAACCTTTCTATTATACGATTGAAAAGTATTATTTACTTAAATAGAAAAGGTGATTTTACAATGATATGGATTATTCTTGTTGCTATAATAGCTGTTACAATTATTTGCTATTATGCATACCAAAACACTCATAAGCCTATTACAAATAACGTAAAAATTCAATTGAAAAATAATCAAAGCTCAAACCCGATAAAGATTTTACATCTATCGGATTTTCATATGGAGAAAATCTCAATAACACCTCAAAATTTATTTAATGAATTAGATCAAAAAAATATAGATCTTATTGCATTAACAGGAGACTATTTAGAGAAATTAAAAAATATTGATAAATTTTTAGAATATTTAGATGTACTATATAAATTAAATCCAAAATATGGCGTTTATGTAGTTTTTGGAAATCATGATTATTTACTTAAAGATAAAATCGATTATTTTCAGAAAATCATCGAAAATACAGGTGCAATTGTTTTAAGAAATGAAAACAGAAGTATTACAATTGAAGGACAAAATGTAAATTTAATCGGAATTGATGATTACAAGACAAAAAGAAGTAATATTGAAAAATCTTATGAGAATTTACAATCAGGAGTTAATATTGTGCTAACTCATGACCCTAACGTAGTGCTTCATATGAAAAATTATCATTTTGACTATCTATTATCTGGACATTTTCATGGAGGTCAAATTTATTGGCCAAAACCATTTCATTTAGTTAAAATGGGAAAACTTCCAAGAAAAAACATAATCAAAGGGTTAAATTTTTCACATGAAAAACCGTTTTATATTAATGATGGACTTGGACAAACATTATTAAATTTACGCATAGGTTCTCGCCCAGAAATTACACTTCATACTTTAAATTCTTAAGAATACAGACTGTTTCAAATAATATCGTTGAAACAGTCAGATTGTTGACAAAGTCAACAAAACTAGGCTGTTTAAAATGTTCTAGTTCAAGGCACGCTTAAATCGAGGAACGGAGCTTACTTAACGTAAGTGAGTACCGAAGATTTAAGTTGTAACGAAGAAATAGGGCATTTTCAACAGCCTAACTGTTTCAAATAATATCGTTGAAACTGTCTTTTTTTTGCGAGGATGTATTATATATATCATGATGTAAAATTTTCATAATATCAGATGTTGAATTAGGTTTAGCTATTTTCGTTTGATTCTCTTTTAATCTATTAGAAAATTTCGGGTTGTCATATAAATACCTTATCCAGTAAGGTATTTTTTCTATTTCGTTTACTCTTATTGCCGATTTCATTTTTATTAAAAACCTTGCATTTTCAACTTCCTGACCTGGTATGGGATTATATATAATAATAGGTAAAGGAATTGATATTGCTTCTGAAATCGTTAACCCTCCTGGTTTACTGATTAATAAATCATTTATTTTCATCAGATTATAAATATTATTACTGTATTTATAAATATCTATTGTTATATTACATTTTAATTTTATTTTTATTAAATCTTGGTAAAGTTGCTCATTGGCACCAGTAATAACCGTTAATATTATCGGTATTGTTTTAATATTATTAAGTAATAATATCATTTCCTTTATATTACCAATCCCTACTCCCCCTCCCATAATCAATATTTTGTACTCTTTGATATCCGCCAAATATATCTCCTTCTCTATTTTTCTTGTTTCTTGAGAGAAAATTGAATCTATCGGGATACCTGTATCAAATATACTATCAGGATTAACATTATATTGAAGAGATAATTGGTTTTTTATTTCTTTATGTGGAACAAAATAATAGTCAATATTGTTATTTACCCAATAATAATTTAATTGATAATCTGTAAAAACAGCCACTAAAGAAAAATTATATTTTTTCTTTAACATAGATAAAGCTCCTAATCCACAAGCGTGAGTTACTATTACTAATTCTGGTTTTTCATGTTCTACATATTTATCCAATTTGGGAATGAGAAAATATGAAATTAATTTTTTAAACACATATGATTTTTTTGCTTCTTTTTGATGAATATGTCCCCATAATTTGGGAGTATAATGAATCATATTGTAATAAATACTGGAGATTAATCTCTCAACTTTTTTATTAAAGATAGATAATGTACATTCTATCTTTACTTCACTATTTGAATAATTAGATTTAAACGTTTTTTCTAGTGCTTCCGCTGCTTTTAAATGTCCCATACCGGCTATTACTTCTGTTACGATTAACACTTTCAATCATATTCCTCCATTTTCTGATTGATACCGTATCTACTAATTAATTCATTTTTCGAGATATATACTCGTTTCATTACTAATTCTTCAGGTCTACGGTTTAGTCGCTTTAATCCATCTGGATGAATAATTACTAACATGAATTTTAAATAGTTATTTTTTATTTTGTACCTTATTTTATTCGGAACGTAAGCAACATTGAAGCCAAGTCTTTTAACTCCTCTATGTAGTAATGTTGTTCCAATTATTACATTAGTTTGTTTTCCTTTAGGATGATTCTCTATGTATTGAACTAATCCTGGTAATGACTTTTTGACTAATCTTAAAGTAGTAAATGCCAATTTTGTTCCATCATTTATGCCCTTTAAAGCATTTGAAAGATTCCAATTACAAATGTGTAGTTTTATTATGTAATCACCATTGCATATTTCAACCCCATCAGATGTGACTAGTTTGGGACCTGTATATTTACAAAACACTACTCTAAAAATATTGCCATTCTTTTTATCAACATACTCCAATCGAGCGATACGCTGATATAATAAGTCACATATTTTCCATGCTGTAATCATCACAGATTTCAAGTAGTATTCCCCTTTCAAGTAACAAAATCTACAAAGTTTTTTTGATAGGATAGTTTACACTTCTATATTTCCCAATTTTTTAAAAAAAGATTAAAAAAACTACACCTTAATGGTGTAGTTCCAGACTGTTGAAAATGTTCAATTTCTGCTTTGTTTCTTAATATTCTATTTCAATATTTCACTTGCCGGAATTTTTGATGAAGATGTGATTGTAATTAATTTCGACTTCTCTAAAGCGTCTTCAATTAAATCTTCTATAGGCATATATCCTTCGGCTTTTCTGCAGATTTCCAAAGAAGGCTTAGTTGCAGGTTTTTTTGGTACAAATAATGAACAACAATCTTCATAAGGTCTAATTGATGTTTCATATGTGCCTATATTTTTTGCCAAATTAATTATATCTAATTTATCTGTAGTAATAAGTGGCCTAATAATAGGCATACTAGTTACATTATTAATAGTATACATACTATGTAATGTTTGGCTAGCTACTTGTCCCAAACTTTCACCAGTTACAAGAGTTAAAGCATTTCTTCTCTTTGCAAATTCCTCTGAGATTCGTAGAAACATTCTTCTCATAAGGGTAATATTATGACTTTCCGGAGCAAATTTTCTTATTTCAGATTGAATATCTAAAAACGGTACTAAATGTAATTGAAATGAACCAGAATAATTTGCTATTATCTTAGACAAATCTAATACTTTTTGAATCGAGTCTTCTGAAGTTATTGGGTAAGTATGAAAATGTATACCTTCCATCAATAAACCTCTCTTCATCGCAAGCCAAGTTGCTACAGGACTATCAATCCCTCCAGATAATAATACTAACCCTTTTCCGCTGGATTCTCCTGGCATACCACCAATGCCTTTTATAACTTCGCTATATATATATACTCCTTCTTCTCGTATTTCAATACGCAACGTTACGTCTGGATTATGAACGTCAACAGAAATACCCTTTGTATTTACTAATATATGTGTTCCAATAATTTCAGTGATTTCTGGTGATTTAAGAGGAAAGTTTTTAAATGCTCTTTTTGTCTCAACCTTGAAGGATTTAGGTACCGTTTCTATTCCAGCAATTAAATCTAGAGCCACATCTTTAATTTTCTCAATATCTAACTCTGTCCTTTTAACTGGACTAAAAGAAAATATTCCAAATACCTTATTTAAAGATTTACAAACTGGTTCATATGGTACACCGTTTAATTGAATATAGATACGTCCATATGTTTTACTAACCTTAATTCCATTAAATTCTTTTAAAACATTTCTAATGTTTTGCGCTAATCTTTCTTCAAAACCTGTTCTATTTCTTCCTTTAAGAGCTATTTCTCCATATCTTACTAATATATAATCATAAATCATTTTTACACCCTTTTCTAATCCAAACATTGTAATACTTAAGTTTAATTCATGTCTTTCATTTAGCTGCTATAACCTCAATTTCAATAAGAGCATCCTTTGGTAAACGTGCGACCTCTACAGCACTTCTTGCAGGATATGGTTCTGTAAAAAAATCTTTATATACATCATTCATCTGTTTAAAGTTCTCCATATCACTTAGAAAAACCGTCACCTTAATCACATTGTTTAAATTTAATCCTTCAACTTCCAAGATAGCTTTTATGTTTTCAAATGACTGTTTTGTTTGTTCTACAATTTTTTCTGGCATCTCGCCAGAAATTGGATTGATAGGAAGTTGCCCTGATAAAAATATAAAATCATTCATTATTATTGCTTGTGAATAAGGACCTATTGCTGCAGGTGCGTTTTTTGTACTTATCATCTTTTTTATCATTATTAACTCTCCTCTTTTCTTTATTTTTCAAGA